>DATGQJ010000804.1:0-2077 GCA_035304265.1 Oceanobacillus sp. | reverse complement strand
ACCATGACCGCGCAACAGACTTTCCGAAACACCTTGATCGTACTGGCAACCGTAGCAGCAGCATACGCATTGCTGGTCAGCATCCGTATCATCATCGTATTGTTGGTCGCCATCATCATCGCATCAGCCGTTCGTCCGGCGGTCTTGTGGCTGGCACAGCGTCGCGTTCCACAGGGGCTTGCGATTTTACTGGTCTATTTCCTGATCGGCTTCTTCATCTTCGGATTGATGCTTCTCGTACTGCCACCCGCTGCTAACCGACTGGCGGGCTACATCGAAAATGAAGATCGCCTAGCCAACCGCATCATTAACACGCAGCAATGGATCGAGGATCAGATTGAAAGCAGGACGGGGAGCGACGTTCAACTTCTCGATCCGGATGCCATTCACGAGACGGTTACCAACATCGTGACGCAACTCCGCGAAGAAGTACCAGCGCTGGCGGGAGAGTTTGGTGGACTGTTCGGTGATTTCATCCTCACGGTGGTGATGGGTGTGTACTGGCTGACCTCACGCGATCAGGCAGTGGTGTTTCTAGCATCATTGTTCCCCATCGGCAAGCGGGCGGCAGTCGTCCAGATCATCACTGAAATCGAGCAAGTCCTCGGCACCTACATTCGAGGTGTGATGCTGGTCGCGATCTTCGTCGGCGTGGCAAACTTCATCATCCTGAGTTTGCTTGGCGTTCCCAATGCGCTGACGCTCGGTTTCATCATCGGCGTCTCGACCCTGTTGCCCGTCATCGGCGGCTTCATCGGCGCAGGCTTGGCGGTGCTGCTCTCGATCATCAGCGGCACGGTTCCGGCGCTGCTGACGCTGGTGTCGTTCGTGCTGGTACAGCAGGTGGAAGTCCATTACCTGACGCCGCGCACGATGGCACGCAGCGTGAACCTCAATCCGTTGCTGGTAATCCTGTTCCTGTTCATCGGCGCATCTCTGGGCGGCGTGATCGGCGCGATCATCTCGGTTCCGCTGGCAGGCACGGCAATGATTCTAGTGCGGTATTTCATCACCGACCCGATGAAGGACAACGCCGCGCCCCAGCATATCAGTGGTGGCATTCTGATCGCGGGTACGCGGAACGGCGAAACAACGACGGTGGAAGCCAATCCATAGGGCGATCAACTGCGCTTGATCGCCCGCAGCCCCATAAAGACCGGAATTTCGTCGTTCGCTGCTTGCTCCGCTTTGGTTTTTCCGGCTTTGTGCGTGGTGATCTCGCGCAGATTGTCCACCAGCAGCCCGCAGGCAGCCAGTTGGTTGACATAAACGCTGATCGGGCGATGAAAGCTGATAGTGACGCCGGATTGTTTGCCGGTGTAAGGTTTCATGGGCACCGAGAGCGGGGTGAGGTAGCGATCAATACGGCGGTATTGCAAGCGGCGGGTTTCGTCGTAACCCCAGCCGCTTTGACGGGGAATGTGGAAACAGGGATGGGTCATCAAAATCACGAGCCGCCCTTCAGGACGCAGCGCCCATGCCGCCGATTCCACGACCTCTGACAGCGGGTTCATATCCTGAATACTGAGCAGGAAAACCACCGCGTCAAAACTGCCCGGCGATAACCCCCGCGCCTGCCGCAACCGCCGCGCGTCGCCAGCCAGAAATCGTCCGTGTGAGCCGTGCATTTGCCTCGCCAAACGCAGCAATTTGGGACTGATTTCAATTCCGGTATAAACCGCCCCGCAACGGGTGATATACGGCGCAAGCACGCCCTGCCCCGCGCCCACATCGAGGACGTGTTCTTTCGGTTGAAGGTCGAGCAGTTCGAGAACGGCGGGAATTGCCAGATTCTGGTGATAATCGCTGCCGCGCTCACCAACCCACCCATGATACCAGTGTGCCACTCCATCCCATCCGGTGGGCATTCGCTTATTCTGTTTGGACATGAGGAACCTTCCCAATTCATGAAGACAACGCGCACGAAATAAAGACCGCGGGCGCGATAAGCCTCATTTATGGGATTAAGCAGGGGGGATTGGAGACTCGTCGCGCTTTAGCAGCGGAGTAGACGTAAACGAGTTTCCGAAATATTGCAACACATAGCACACACAGAGGATGAAAAATCGACAATGCG
>DATGQJ010000803.1:0-2388 GCA_035304265.1 Oceanobacillus sp. | reverse complement strand
CAACGTCTCCGTGAGGAATTCCCCTTCTCTCAGGTTGGCAATATCGGCGAAACTGTAATTTGCCAGATGAACGGTGTGACCACGTTGCGTCAGTTCAAAATAGATCGGCAAGCCGCAAAACAAGTCGAAGCCGCCGCCCATTCCGGCGATGAGAAGGTTCTTACACTGCGCAACCTGATCCAGTACCGGCAAGTTGAGTTTCACAGAGACTCCTTTCTCACAACCCGAAAAAGAAAGAAGCGACCTCTACACTCGCTCCCCATACTGCTTCAAGTATTGCTCATGGGATTACTGTACTGACAGGCTGACGTTCACTGGACCTTGATTGCCGCCGTCGGAATGCGTCACCAACAGCGTATAGGTGCCATTTGCCGGAACGCTGAAGTCATGAATGGCGGCGGTAAAGTCGCCGGTCACTTCATCGTCGTTGCCTGCCAGCGCGGTTGTGCCATCTGTCCCCACTAACACGATCAACGGATCGGCGCGGTCATTGGGTGACGAAGCGATGATGTCTACAACTTGCCCTGCTTGCACCGAGAGCGGCAGCGTGTAGACGCGCCCATCGATCATATCGAGCGTCACCGGAGCGCCGGGGATAAGCGGCTGTCCGGCGATATTCTCCATTTCGTTGAGGCGCACGTATGCCAGATAATCCTGCACGGCTGCCTGTGGATTACCGGACAACTCATAAACGACGCCGCGTCCGAGATACCCCCACTGGAACTGTGCGTTGATGGTAATAACCTGATCGAAGTCACTGATCGCCGCCTGATAGTTTCCCTGCCGCGCGTGAGTCCAGCCGCGATCATAATAGGGATCGAGGTACATTGGTTCAATTTCAATGGCGCGGGTGAATTCTTCCACTGCCCGTGTATAGTTGGTCTCTTCCATGTAGACCACCCCTCTGAAGTAGTAACTACGGGCATTGCGCTGGTCGATCTGAATCGCCCGATTCAGATTCATCATCGCGTTCATGGTGTCGCCGGTTTGCACGTAGGTGGAGCCGATCAGCGCGTAAATATCGGCATTGGTCGGCTCAAGGTTGACCGCCTGCGTGAAGTCGGCGGGCGGCGTCAGGCGATCACCGAGATACTGGTTGGATGATCCCCGAAGGAGATAAGCGAAGGCGTTCTGCGGATCGAGTTCGATGATCCGCTGGCAATCTTCCAACACACGCCGATCCTCTGCCATCGTCCAGTACAGCAGCGCACGAAACATCAGCGTTTGCGTATCGCCGTTATCCATATTTAAGGACATGGTGTAGTCTTCGAGCGTTGCGTTGAACAAATCGGGTGCAAGGTCTTTCAGGGCGTTGGCGTCGTTCACCGCCAGCCCGTAGCGTCCTGCAAGCAGCGCCGCCTGAAACCGCCCCACATATGCCTGATAATTGGTCGAATCGAGCTGTATCGCACAGGTGAAAGCGTCTATCGCCGCGCTATGATTGCCACTGGCATAACTCGTCTGTCCCTGCGCCAAATAATCCACACCGGGAGAGCAGGCGATCTGTCCATACACAATACCCACCTGCGCGATGATCATCACAAAACAGAGGATGGCTGGAACATAGCCAGCACACCATTTTCTCATGCACAAATCCTCAGGAACTTTCTTCATGAATCTCAGTGTAGCTATTTTTAGGTAAAAAACCCTTGAAGTATGTACAACGTCCGTAATGGAGTTTGCGTATTTGGAAGTAAACACCATCACGTTCCATGAGGCAAGTCGCTATAATGGACTTACATACGGAGTTTGCATGGAAACGCAGAAAAAATCGTGGCGGGCGCTGATTGTGAGCGCAGCCGTGTTTATCGTCATTACCCTTGCTCTGATGCTGGGCATTCAGGCAATCGGGTTAGACAATATTCGCAACACTATCGAACAGGCAGGACCGCTTGCACCGCTCGCATACATCCTCGTCAAGATGTTCACCTATGTGTTCGCGCCCCTGAGCAGCGGACCGATTCAGCTTTCGGCGGGGATTCTATTCGGGTTGTGGGCAGGCACGTTCTACACGCTGATCGGTGAAGTGATTGGCGGCAGCATCAGCTTTTGGATCGCGCGGAAGCTGGGTCGCCCCATCGTCAAGCGTTTAGTGGGTGATGACGGACTGCGACGAGTGGACAGCTTTTACGAGACGGTGGGCGAATGGCGTTCGCTGCTGTATGCGCGGCTGTTCCTGTTCTCGATATACGACTTCATCAGCTATGCCGTCGGGTTCACACCGCTCAAGTTTCGTACTTACGTCATTATCTCCACGGTTGCGGGTTTTGTCCCCACATTCATTGCTGTCGCGCTTGGCACGACCTTGACCGAAGAACGCAGCGGGTTGATACTCGTCTATGCTCTGGTCGGAATCGCCTGTGTCGTGCCGCTGCTCATGCACAAACG
>DATGQJ010000802.1:0-5471 GCA_035304265.1 Oceanobacillus sp. | reverse complement strand
CCCAACCGAGACCAGAGAACCGCGATTCTCCGGACGGCGTTCCCGCAGCCATGCTACCGAGTCGCCAAGCTCGGCAATGGGCGAGAACACGGTTGCTATGGAGGCTTCAAGAACGCCGAAGCCATGTTCGGCAAGGTTGTCCTCATCCAGATAACGCTTGAGCGGGAGATAATACAGCGTCAGTGCTCCCAGACACAGGGTTGCCGCGATATTGAGTGCTGTGATCAATTCCGATGTGTGGACTGCAACCATCGAGGCGAAGAACATCATCGGCACGAGCGTCCACAGATTACGAAGGTGAATGCTCTGCCCCGTGATTTTGCAGGATACCAGCACAACAACCGCACTGATGCCCACGAAAAGTGGGAACGACAGACCAACGAGCTTGCCGTAGAACAAAATATTCCCAAGCAAGCCCATCCCCGCACCGATCAACAACGTGTAAACGGCAAACGCCTTGCGATCCATAGGAAAATCTCCTGATGGCGTGTACGTCGATGTAGTTTATACACGCCATCCTCAGGAAATTGCTTGACGATTGCCCTACGATTTTGAAGGTTACGGGGAAGTTTGGACGAAGCGCAGCACTGAGATATTCCAGTCACAGCGCGAACTGGTGGTGGTCGTGATCACGTCGGATACGGGCGTGCCAGCGGGATCAAGTAGCTGTACGGCAAACTCCGCATCTACCGCTTCCCGACCTACTTGTAGCTCGAAGCCGCCCGGTCCGTATCCCGGAGCAGTACCGCTGATCACCGTCTCGTTCACATTTTCGCCAAGAATGCGAATCTGATAGTCATTAAGCGCCTGACCGTTTGCGTCTGCTACCGTACCGGCGATGCTCGACCAGTTACAGCCGCCGCGTCCTTCCGGATTGGGAACGAAGATCGTCCGTCCACCTTGCAGCACAAAAGCAAATCCCGGCGCTGCCGTCGCTTCAATCACAGGTTCCGGCGTATCGGTTGCCTGCGGGGTAGGCGTAAGGGTTGGCTCCGGCGTATCTGTCGGAAGTGGCGTTGGCGTGTTCGATGGTGTAAAGGTCAACGTCGGAAGCGGAGTCTCCGAAACGATGATCGGCGGTGGTGTGAACGGCGGAAACAGATTCAGTTCCGAATGGGGGTTTTGCCATAAAAAGGCAAAATAGCCGATCAACCCACAGGAAGATAGCAAAAACAGCAGTGTGAGCAAATTGTAAATTGCACCGCCGCGTTTCTTTTGAGGGACAGTGGCTTGTCGAGGACGAGCAGGCTTAGGCGCAGGGGCAAAACGCTCGTATTCTTCGGGCAGCGGCGGGAATCGATCTCGCGGTGGAGCAGGGGGGCGAAAGCGCTCATGTTCTTCGGGGACAACCTCATCGGGGACGACCTCTGATGCTTCGCCGTACTCACTCTCCAATTCTGACAGCAGCGCCTCAGCATCAGCATTGAGCGCCGATTCACGTGCCGCCAGTTCAACCGGATCGATTTCCTCTGCTGAATCTTGCTCTACAGGAGCAGGTGGCGGTTCTTCCGGCAAGGTTGGTGGTACAGATGACGACTCACCGGGGGGAAACAGTGTTCCCCCGGCGTCGATCTGCGTTTTTCGATCTTTTTCTCCCACACGACGAACGCGGGGCTTTTTTTCATCGCTCATGAGCTAGAACGGGCGTAGCTGCTTGAAATTGACCAGCGCCAAATTTCGGCTACAGTCGGGCACAAACGTTACCGGAACCTGTGGCGAGATGATGGTTCCCTGCGACGTTTGCAATTCGACCAGATATGAGGCGCTGGTGACGACGTTGGAGACTGGAATCTCCCAACCGGAAATGCCATACAGGGTATTCGAGCCGCTCACCGCATAGGTGTCAATGCCGCTGCCGAACACGTGGACGCGAATCTGCGTCAGCGGTTGGTCGTTAATGTCGAAGACCTGCCCGCCGATGCCCATCCATGCACAGCCAGCAGTGTTAGCAAAGTTGGATGTGAAAATCACCTGTCCATCTTTCAGATCGAAAGGATAGGGCGATGGCGGTGGTTCGGTAGGCTGCGGGGTGAAATCGCGCGTCGGCGTCAGTGTGTCGGTATTGGTCACGTCAGGCGTGAGACTCGGCATCAGTGTATCGGTGATCGTCGCAGATGGCTCCAACGTAAATGTATTCGACGGCGTAAACGTGAGCGTGAAGGTAGCAGACGGCGGTGCGGTATTGCTCGGAGTCCATGTTGGCTCACTGGTATTGGTGGCGGTTTCGGTTGGTGTCGGCGTGAGCGTCCACGTCGGAATCTGTGTATTCGTCGGCGTAAAGGTGGGGGTCTCCGTTGGCAGTTCTGCCGCTGTCGGAATGACGACGACAGGCGTTGGACGCGGAGCCGCAGGGCGAGCCATTTGGACGACCACAAACAGCAGCACGATGAATGCTAACAGCAAGAAGAATAGGCTGATGAAGTTATAGATACGTGCGCTGCCTTGCCCCATGTTGTTCTCTCCCCCCGAATTTAGAGATAACGCTCAATCGTCGCCGCAGCGACCAGCGAATCGACCCAACGCTCGAAACGCGCCTGCATAACGTCTGGCATCCGATCCTCTGAAATGGGACGGTCATCGCGTTCGAGTGTCTGAATAATGTGGTAGCCAAGCATGGTCTGAATGGGTCCTGTGACCATGTTCGGTTGCAATGCGAATGCGGCTTGTGCCAGTGAGGGTTCAAGCAGTTCGTCTTCGGTGAACCAGCCGAGATCGCCACCCTGACGCGCCGTCGTCTCATCCAGTGAATACTGGGCTGCCAGTGTTGCGAAATCCTCACCGTTGCCGATGCGATTCAGCAATTCCGTTGCTTCTGCCTCTGTCTCAACCAGAATGTGCCGTGCATGGACGTGAGGCACATTACCGTGTAAGTCCTGCGTCACCGATTCCAGCACTCGTCCGGTCATCAGGGCGTCCCGCAGGGTTTCGCGGAATTCTTCTTCCGTGTATTGATTGGTTTGCAGCCATTCCTGCCACGCAGCATCGCTGCCTGCAAGCTGAATATTGGACTGTATTTCAGCATCCAGTTCTTCATCGGTGACAGTGATCTGTCGTTCGGCGGCAGCCTGTTCAATCAACACCTGTTCGATCATGGTGTTGAGCACGGACGTTTGCAAGACCGATGCGTCGGCGACATCGGGCTGCTGCTGCTCGTAGCGGGTCAATGTACGCTGGAAATCCGGCAGTGTGATTTCGGTACCGTTTACCCGCGCCACGATAGAGATGCCTTCAGCGTTGGTGGGCAGCGCTATAGGCGCAGGGGTTACGGAGAGCGTCACGATCTGCTGATTTACTGGATCAGCGTTCGATTGACTGTTGACGCTATTTCCCGCTGGACTTGCCGCAGAAACACCTCCACATGCTGCCAGCACGAACATGGCGATGAGGAGGAGGAATTTTTCGAAATGTTGCACACAAACTCCTTCTAACGTAATGCTGATTCGACCTCATTATAACGGAGACGACATATTCGCGCACCGTTAAGGTCGGTAAGGCAGTAGTCCATTATTCCTGTTGCAACACACTTTTATACATCTGGCAAAAAATCGATACAAGACATCGCTTTGTGTAAACGAGGGAAATTTCAAGCTGTTGGCACACTGGTTGTACAAATGCCCGGAAGCACCCATACAACCAGCAGAATGTTGCGTCACATCAGGAACATGGGCATACCGAGCACGTGCCGCACCTTTGGACGGTAGTTGTCGGTATCGTAGAGTTCCGCCACGTTGACCCGTTTCTTGCCCTGTGACAACGTTGCGATAGGGACATCGCTGTAAACGCCACGCTGCAAACACACCAACCGCCCGGACTCGCCACGCTCGACCAGACTCATGGCGACATGGGCAAAGTTGGCAGCCACCATCAAGTCCAGCGAGTCAGGCGCACCGCTACGCATCAGGTAAGAAAGCTGCTGGTAGATGATATTTTGTCCCGTCAGTTGTTTCAGCGTGTCGCCCACATATTGACCGACGCCGCCGAGCTTGCGGTGTCCGTAGGCGTCGGCTTCACCGCTTTCTATCACCTGACCCTCAATCGGATGTGCGCCTTCCGAAACGGTCAGCATGGCGTAGTTGCTAGGGTTGTTCCGCTTGTCTTCCATGATGAAGCGGGCGAGTTTTTCGATGTCGAACGCCACTTCAGAGATCAGCGCCCGATCAACCCCGGCGAGATAAGCCGCAATCAGGGAAGTTTCACCGGAATTGCGTCCGAATAACTCCACGACAGCAATACGCTCATGCGATCCGGCGGAAGTGCGCAGGGCATGGATGAACTCGACACTCCGCGTGACCGCCGTCGAAAATCCGATACAGTAGTCGGTTCCGTAAACGTCATTGTCCATGGTTTTGGGGATGCCGATGACACGCACGCCTTCGCGGGATAGACGTTCGCCGTAGCTCAGGGTGTCGTCACCTCCAATCGGGATGAGCACCTGAATGCCGAGCTTCTCGATCACCTTGAGGACGTGCGGGGTAAGGTCTTCGGGTTTATCGTAGGTTTTACCCGGATCACGCAGAAATTCCGGAATATCTTTGGCTTTCATATTGCTGGGGTTGGTGCGTGAGGTGTGCAGCATCGTTCCACCTGTGCGATCCACCCGACGAACGGATTCACGGGTGAGCGGCACTACCCAGTTCTGGTTATCGTCCGAATCCGGATTACACGCGACCAAGCCGAGCCAGCCACGACGGATACCGTATACCTCGTATCCATTGTCAATTGCCCGGTTCACAATCGCTTTGATGGCAGGGTTCAGACCGGGAACATCCCCGCCGCCGGTTAAAACACCAATTCGCATAAAAAACTCCTGTACTATTTCGAAAAAACAATATCACTTCGATTTTACCACCTACTTGACAGGCCATAAATTAGCGCGATATAGTTAGCGCTAACGTTAGCGCTAACGTAGATTTGGTGGGAGCGTATGCACCAACGGGTCACTATAGCGGATGTCGCGCGTGAAGCTCAGGTATCGTTGATGACGGTTTCACGG
This sequence comes from Oceanobacillus sp., assembly GCA_035304265.1. Lineage (GTDB taxonomy): Bacteria > Chloroflexota > Anaerolineae > Aggregatilineales > Phototrophicaceae > Flexifilum. Next base: position 478 of record DATGQJ010000802.1, on the reverse strand, counting down.
GTCATCAACGGCAAGGACGGCATTAGTGAGGCGACCCGCCAGCGCGTTCAAGAGGTGATAGACCGTCTTGGCTATCGTCCCAGCAAAATCGCGCGTGGGCTTGCTACGCAGCGCACAGGCACGCTTGGCTTGGTGGTTCCCGATAATTCCAACCCCTTTTTCTCGGAAGTTGCGCGTGGGGTCGAACACGCAGCATATGCCGAGGACTACAACGTTTTTCTCTGTAACACCGAAGAAGACATCGTGCGCGAACACGCCGTGCTGGAATCGCTTGCCGAGAAGCGGGTGGACGGGCTTATTTTGTGCAGCCCTCGTCTTGACGATGAGGACTTGCTGGTTGCCATCAAGGATTTTCCCGCGACGGTATTGATCAATCGGGTGCTGCCGGGAAGCCCAGCGGCTGCGCTGCGGATCGATAATCAGGAGGGAGCGAAAGCCGGCGTCCAACACTTGCTGCGACGTGGGCATCAGGCGATTG
>DATGQJ010000801.1:0-4090 GCA_035304265.1 Oceanobacillus sp. | reverse complement strand
CGTTTGTGGGTAGGGGCAGACCTGCGTGTCTGCCCTGGCATTTTCTTCTGTAGAAATTTTCAGACACGCTCTAGCTGATAGCCTTCGCTACACCCGTTCTCGCCTCAGTGATAACAGCGGCTCATAAAACGACTGTGGCACGGGACTACCCTGCTTGTACAGATATGCTGCCCATCGTACAGCGAGATCGCGCACGTCGCTCGGCGGTTGGTAAACGAGGATGGGCGAGAAATGCGGATGGACGGCATTCTGGGTTCCGGCGACTCCCCGCTGTGTGTATAGATGATTCAGAGCGGTATCCACCCGCATCACCCGCAGGTATTCAGCGCCAATGGCAAGCAACTGCCCCACCTGAAAACGCGGCGCTTGAAACGTGCCGTCCAGCCCGTCGGCATCTTCCACCGAGACGACAACGCTGGTGGAAGACAGCGGATCATCCGCAACCGTGTCTGCGGAAGAATGCCACGCACGCGCCCACTCATCATGCCAACCCCAGATTCCGGTGACGCTCACGCCGTTTTCGCCGGGCGTGAAAAAGCGCCCATTTTTCAGAGTCAATACGCTGGCGGGTCCGTTGGCAGGCAGTGTCACCACATCTTCCAGCGGAATAGTCCCGTTGGCATCTTCGACAGCGATCAATTCGAGCAAATCATCCCCTAGCAACAGTTCGGTACTGCGAATGCCTTCCCGGTGGACAATCGTCGTGCGGCGCGGGAGAAAATGTCGTCCTGCCGCGCGTTCGATTTGCGCTGCCGCCGCGCGAAGGGCATCCATCAGCCGTACATCTTCCGACGTATCGGCTGCCGCCAGACCGAGATGGCTCCGCAGGTGATGAAGCGTTGCGATGGTATACATATTCGTCCTTTCTACTTTTGGATACAATTGGGGGCACTCAAAGGGTGGGGGACGCAATGGACATTTACACGCGGCTAGAAATTCCGCCGGACAGTGAGCTATACGTTGTCCAGATTGAAGTGGCAGACTGGGGCGACGGGCTGGTGGTAAAGTGTTTTTACCGCACCCCTGAAGGCGAACAGCGGCATTTCCGCATCAGTTTTATCCACTGTCGAGAGGTGATCTGGCGAGCGTTTCCCCCTGCTGACCAACCCGAAACCGACGTGCTGCGCTTGCTGGATGTCAATCTGGGTGAAGGCAAGTTTCGCAAGGAAGCGCAGTTCCTTACCGAGCACTTCAAGGTCACAGCACGTTATGACAATGTAGAGATCGAGGACGTATGAAGGTCAGGGCGACGCGCCCACCCCCGCTTTCACGGGACGATACAAATCGTAGAGTGAGCGCGGCGCAAAGAAGAGTACGTATTCTCGATCCGGGTGCATATCCGTCGTGGTGTACTGCGGCGGCTGCACGTTCGGGAAGTAGCGATAAATCAGGTCTACAACGTTTGAATCGGTCACGTCAACGAAAAAGGCATAGTCCCGATCTCGCGGCAGGTTGATCAGATAGCGAGGCGTGAATTGGTCGGGACGCACGCTCAACAGCGGATAATCTTCCTCAACCAGCATATAACCGAGGAAGTTGCGCGGCACGTTCTGGTCATGCTCCGGCATTCCCACCAGAATCGGCTGCACTCCGTAAGGATCGGGAAGCTCCGCCACGCGCAGCGCCGCATCAATCCCATCACGATACCCGTGAAAATCGCGTGCCTGTGCGTTGAGGGTTTCAAGATGCGGTCCGAAGTAGTAATACGCCTGCCCGACAGTAGCGACGCCAGCCAACCCGAAAGGCAGGGCATAGCGCCAGAACTTCTGAGGCAAGGTCAACGTCTCGCCAAAATGCCAGATCATCGGGGGAATGTAGCGAATGCCCACCGCCATCAACAGCGCCAATGCTGGCATCGAGACGACGTAACGCGGCGTCACGATGTTGTCGCGCAGGAACAGGGCGTTGCCGAGCGTGGTGATGAACGCCCATGCAAAGACGATAAACGCCGGACTGCGCAGCCGGTACATCAGATAGAACGTCCCCAACAAAAACAGCGGCGTCAGCGGAATCAGCACGAGCGGCTGCTCGCCACCGTAGTACACACCGCCGCCTTCCGGGTAAAAGATGTGCAGCATGAAAGGACGGCGCAGACGGATGACCGCCTCGTTGAATTCATATTCGGTCAAGCCATCGCTCACGACATCGAACCAGTAGGTGAAGCCCAACCCTGACTCGTTCATGCGCCCGAACAAGGGGCGATCCTGAGCCAACAGCGTGTAATAGACGGGCAGAGCGACCAGCGCCGCGCCAATCACCAGAATGACCAGCCCGCGCCACTGCCTGCGGAGATGTCCGGGTGTGAAAATCAGCATCATGCCGATCCAGCCAGCGACGAGTGGGGGAAACAGGATTCTTCCCGCCTCGAAGAAATACTGGGTCAAGCCGAGCGAAGCGCCCGCGATTGCCCAGTCACCCGCTTTGTTGTACTTCAACCCGCGCGCGATGAATGCCAGCGCCAGCGTGCCAAACAGCGCATCGCCAATCTGGTTCAGCGCCATGCGGCTGTAGTGGAGGTGCGGCGGGAAAACCGCGATCAATAAACCCGCGATCAACGCGGTCTTGCGGTCAAACAGCGCCCGCGCCATCAGGTAAATGGCGAACACGGTTGCGGTTCCGCCTAACGCGCTCACCAGCCGCAGCCCGGTCAGGTTGCGCCCCACCACATGGGCTAAATCGGCAGCCCAGTAGGAATAGAGCCACGTGTACGGAGACTGACCACTCATCGGATGCAGAATCGGGCGGTAAGGTGCCCAGTCCACACCGCGTATCCCATCGGAGAAGTGAAGCTCATCGAGCAGCACTCTGACCAGCGTATCAAGCTGCCAGACACGCAGGAACAGGGCAAGGGCAACGATGACCACGACGGCGAGCGCTTCCCATTTGTTGATTGCGGGAAGGCGTAGCTTCGGCAGCGGAGCACCCGCCAGTCCCCATACGACCAGCGCGACACCGATATAGAGCAACCACACCTGAAGCGACGACGCAACCTCCTGAAAAATATCGAGGTTGAAGCGGTTGCCGTTGATTTCACCGAGCACCAACAAGGCAAACGCGCCGCCCAGCACCGGAAGCCACGCGATCCGCGCTGGCGTGACGGACGTTTCGGTGGGAAGCATCAACGCAGGCTGCGCGACGCGCCGCGCTGTGAGCAGGGCAACGCCCAGCGACAGTGCAGCCGCCAGAATCATAATGATGCCATCGTGGGGAAAATCGTCCTCCCGCGAGGTGGATGCCAACTGAACCGCAGCCGCGACCAGAAGCGCCACCGCGATCAGGGTCAGGAGGCGTGTGAAGAACGTCGCGCGCGACTGGGTACGGTCATGCGTGTGATTGCTGGATGAGTAGTCGTGAGTGGTGCTTATCTCGGTAGAAATCGAAGTCATTGTTGTATTGTCATGTTGGGTAGTGGAGGCTGACCTCCGCCGGACAAGATCACTGGCACATTGATGATAACAGAAATGTCCACGTTTCGCGGTAGACGTTTATGGACGACAAGTCCTTAATACAACCCGCGCATCATGGCATACGTATAATAGTATGTCGTTGGCATATATGTAGAAGGGTTCACCATGAGACGATTCTTGACGATCCTGCTCTGTGGCGCAATGCTTTTGACAGCGTTCGCCGCGCCCGCCGCCGCCACTCCAACCGATGAATTGACCGCACTCGCGCGTTTCTTCCCCGAAAAGACGCTTTTCTTTGCCAGCGTCCGCACCGACGATGATTTCTTCGCCATGCTGGACGATGTGATCAACCTCATCGAGGAAAACATGCCGGAAGAGGTCATCTCCGAGCCAGATACCATCGAGGAATTGTTGGATCAGATGATTGCGCCAAACCCCAATATCGACGGTGGCTTTAGCGAGGCGATCCGTCCGTGGTTGGGCAATACCGCCGCGATTGGCTTCCCTTCACTGACTGAACTGCTGGACGATAACACTTACAATGATTTGTCCGGTCCCGTTTTACTCGCCGCCGAGATCACGGATCGCGCCGGAGTCGAAGCATTCTTCGATCAGATTATTCCGGATGAAGCCCCGCTCAATATTGAGCAGATTCCCGACTACACCCTGATCACCCCTGACGA
>DATGQJ010000800.1:0-2870 GCA_035304265.1 Oceanobacillus sp. | reverse complement strand
CATCGATGAACTGATTGCTCAGACGGAAGGCGCGGAAGACTGGGTATCGCTGTTCCAGATGCATTCGGCGGTTGGACCGGGCGGCGACCCCTCGGTCATCAGCCGTGACGTGAACTACCCGACGATGTTCCCTTGGATTTATACCCAGCCGATGGGAACGGGGACGCAGTTCATTGCCGAGCGCAATCCTTACTACTATTGGGTAGACGCCGCAGGCAATCAGCTTCCCTACATTGATCGCATTGTTGGCACTGCGTATCAGGACGATCAAACGATGCTGGTGGATGTGCTGGCAGGCAATTTTGACACGATGGCGAACACCACCAATGAGCAGCGCCCGTTGTTCTTCGAGAATGAAGCCACTTCAGGCTTGCGGGTATACCCCAACGCGAGCGAAGGTGGCAGCAGTGTAACCGTACACTTCAATCTGACGCACCCCGAACTGGGCGAAATCTTCAGTCAGAAGGATTTCCGCATCGGCATGTCTCACGCCATTGATCGCGAGGAAATCATCGACATCGTGTACTTCGGGCAGGGCTTCCCGCGCCAGATTTCGCCCAACGAAGATTCGCCGCTTTACAACGAACAACTGACGAATCAGTATCTGGAATACGACCTCGATCTGGCGAACGAACATCTTGACCTCGTATTGCCTGAGCGTGATGCTGAGGGTTGGCGTATCAACCCGTTAACCGGTGAGCGCCTGTCGATTGTCTTCACGGTTCAGTCTGGGGATTACGGTCTGCGCTTCTCCGACGTAGCCGAACTGCTTAAGGGGTACTTCGCCGATGTCGGCGTGGACATCATCGTGGAAGTTGTAGACAACGCGGTCTTAACTGAACGCGCTGACGAAAACAACATCGAAGCGACAATCTTCACCGGAGAGGGCGGCTTCGGCATCACGGCAATCATGGACCCGCGTTACTTTGTGCCGGTTCACGGTCAAGCCTTCTGGGGCAAAGGCTGGGCGATCTGGTATCAGGAACCGACGAATCCCGCAGGAGTCGAACCGCCGCAGGAAATTCAGGATCACATCGACCTGTACGAGCGCGTGCTACAGGCTCCGACTTCCGAGGAACGCCTCGAACTGATGAGTCAGGTGCTGCAAACGGCAGCCGATAATTTCTGGGTCATGGGCATTTCCAGCGCCACCGAGGGATACCGCCCATTGAGCGCTCGCCTGCGTAACGTGCCGGAAAGCTGGGTCGGTGGTTGGAATCCCGGCGGTCCCGCGATTGCCTTCCCGGAGCAGTGGTTTTACGGCAGTTAGCCAGCGTGAGATCATAGGGGCGCAGTAACGCAGATTTACAAATAAAGACGGAGTTTGTGGGAACGTGCGAACCTCCCCCCAACCCCCTCTCCACTTCGTGGAGAGGGGGAGTCGAGCGAAGCGAGACGGGGTGAGGTTCAAAAAAGCGCTCTCCGCCTTATTTTCTAAAGCGCATCTACTGCGCCCCTACGCCCGAATCTTCAGACTGATTTGCTTCACGATTAGCTGGTCACTAGACTTGTGGTGACATCCCGTCCATTCGGTGAGACGGAGAAAAAGACCTATGGCAAAGTATATTTTGAAGCGCCTGCTGTACGTCATCCCGACCATGTTCATCATTTCGACGCTGGTGTTCATCACTATCCAGCTTCCGCCGGGAGATTACGTCACCCAGATGCTCGAAAACATGCGCAACCAGACCACCGGAGGGATGAACTGGACGCCGGAATTTGAAGCGGCAATGCGCGAGCGTTACGGGTTGAACGAGCCGCTGCCAACGCAGTACATCAAATGGATCGGTAACATTCTGCTGCGGGGCGATTTCGGCTACTCGTTCATCAATTCTGAGCCAGCCGCGACGATGATTCTGGATCGGATGGGGATGACGTTGGTCGTGTCGTTCTCCGCTTTCGTATTTACGTGGATGGTCGCGCTGCCCATCGGCGTGCTTTCGGCGGTGCGCCAGTACAGCATTGCCGATTACTTCTTCAGCTTCATCGGCTTCATCGGCTTGGCAACACCCGGCTTTCTGATCGCGCTGGTGCTGATGTTCCTTGCATTCAAATTCGGGAATGTGAGCTTGAGCGGGTTGTTTTCCCCTGAATTTGAAAATGCGCCCTGGAGTATCGAGAAGGTGCTCGACCTGTTCAAGCACCTCTGGATTCCGATGATCATCATTGGCGTGGGCGGGACCGCCGGATTGATACGTATCATGCGGGCAAATCTGCTCGACGAACTGCACAAGCCTTATGTCGAGACCGGACGTGCGAAAGGCTTGCCGGAGTGGAAACTGCTGATCAAATATCCGCTGCGCCATGCCATGAATCCGTTTGTCAGCGGGATGGCATGGGTGCTGCCGGGGTTGATTGCAGGTGAGGCGCTGGTTTCCATCGTTTTGAACCTGCCCACGACGGGACCGATTCTGCTCAATGCGTTGTTACAACAAGATATGTTCCTCGCCGCCGGATTTTTGATGTTATTAAGCCTGTTGACCATTATCGGAACGCTGATTTCCGACATCATGCTGGCGTGGCTTGATCCGCGAATCCGTTATGGAGCGAGTTAGGGGGATAAATTATGGCAAACCGCGCAGTACCAGCCCCTGATCTGGCTCCCCATCCTGATACCAAGCCGCTTGTCGAGGATAGCACGCCGCGCGTGGTGGTTGCCTCGCAGTGGCAGTTGATGTGGTGGAAGTTTCGCAGGCATCGGCTGGCAATGATCAGCCTCGTCATTATCTTTGTCTTTTATGTGGTTGCGTTTTTCGCTGGATTCTTTGCGCCACAGGCAACCAGCACTTACAACCGTAGGTATACGCAAGCGCCGCCGCAGGTCATTCACTGGTTCGATAACGGGGTGTTTGCGCCGTATGTCTACGGTT
>DATGQJ010000799.1:0-3054 GCA_035304265.1 Oceanobacillus sp. | reverse complement strand
CTTTTCCCACTTGCCGCGAGCATCTTCGTTTTCTTGCTCGCTGCAAACTGGATGAAATTGCTGCCCGGTGTGGAAAGTGTCGGCGTGCTGCACTGCGCTCATGAGGGCTTTAGCGGCTATCCGGCAATTCAGATAGGCAGTGGTAGTTACCAGCTTTACTCCGATCAGCCGTTGTACGCTGGACAGGGCGCGACGGAAGAAGACTACGAGCATTGCCATCATTGGCTTGAGGACCCATCGCACAGTCCTTCGCAAGAGGAACTAACAGCCGCTGCTGACCGTCTTTTTGACGAGGAAGCGCTGTTGGTTGAAGAACTGAACGCCAATACTGCACTCACCGATGCGCAACGGCAGGAGCGTATCAACGCGCTTCGTCTGGAAGTGACGGAATCGGTCTGGGATCATCCTTCCTATGCCTTGACTGCGGATCAGTTGCGGCAGGGAGTTATCCCGTATGTGACGGTGGTGACGCCTTATGTGCGCGGCGCGGCGACAGACCTGAACCTCACGATTGGTCTGGCGCTGATCACGTTCTTCGCCATTCAAGTTTTTGGTGTCGCGGCGCAGGGACCAACCTATTTCCAGAAGTTCATCAACCTGCACGCGCTTGGCACTATCCAGAAGAAGCCGCTTGGGGCAGTCGATTTCCTCGTCGGGCTGTTCGAGATAGTGTCGGAAATCGGCAAGATTATCAGTCTTGCCTTCCGTCTATTCGGTAACATGTTTGCGGGCGGCATCTTGCTCGCAGTGATGTCGTTCCTCGTCGCAACATTGTTGCCGGTGATTTTCTACGGTCTTGAAGTGATCGTGACCAGCATTCAGGCATTCGTGTTCGCGGTGCTAACGCTGGTGTTCTCGGCGCAGGCGATGGAAGGGCATCACAGCGACGACGAACATCATTCTGATCACCACGCGGCTGACGGTCATGCGGCTGAACAGCTCGAAGGTGACGAACAACCCATTACTCGGACAGCTATCTAACACAAGGGATAAACAGAAGATGGAAGGATCTATCGAAGTAGGTTTGCAAGCAGTTGGTGCCGGTCTCGCCATGATTGGCGCACTTGGACCCGGTATCGGTATTGGTCTGCTCGTGCAGGGTGCGTTGCAGGCGATTGGGCGCAACCCCGACGCCGCCGGTCAAATTCAGGCAAACATGATTCTCGGTATCGTGTTCGCTGAAGCGGTCGCTATTTACGCGCTGGTGGTCGCCCTCATCATCCTGTTCGTGCTTTAAGCATCAAGACACGAGGAGGATGTGATGCGTAAACCGTCAGTCTATAAAGGACTGTTGTTATTGCTCGTGCTGATCGTTTCTCTGGCGGTGATTCCAGCAGCGTTGGCACAAGAAGAACCTGCTGGTGACACGACCACAGAGGAACAAAGCGCGGCGGCGGAATCGGAAGCTCAAGAAGTTGAGGGCGAAGAACCGACTGTTGCTGAAGGTGAGGCTGAAGAACCCGCCACCAATCCGTTGACGCCGCTCGGTATCAATGCGGGTTTTCTGGTCGCCCAGATTATCAACTTCCTGCTTATTTTCGGATTACTCACCGCGCTTCTGTGGCGTCCAATCGTGAATACGCTGGACTCGCGTGCAATGCGTATCCAGAAAGGTCTGGAAGACGCAGCGGCGGCGGCAAATGCGCGTCGTAATGCCGAAGCGGAAGCTGAGTCGATTTTGAGCGCTGCCCGCGCCGAAGCCGCAAAGGTGATTGAAGAGGCACGCAATCGCGGTGAAGAGGTCGCACGGCAGATCGAAGCGGAAGCTCGCGCAGAGGCGGACAATATCCGCGCCGAAGCCCGCGCCCGCGCCAACGAGGAACGGGATCGCCAGCTTGCCGACCTGCGCGGTCAGGTAGCGTCAATCTCGATTGCGGTTGCACAGCGGCTGCTGGGAGAGGCGCTGGACGAGAAGCGGCAGCAGGCGTTGATCAACGACTTCTTCAGCAAAGTTCCTGCCGAAGCGAAGTCGCTGAGTGGCTCGGTGGAAGTCATCAGCGCAATGCCGCTGGACGAAGCGGAGCAGAATCGCATCAAGAAAGAAATCGGTGCGACAGACGCAACCTTCATCGTCGATCCGGGCATTCTTGGTGGGCTGGTCATTCGTACCCAGGACCGTGTGGTGGACGGCAGCGTTCGCAGCGGCTTGAACGAACTCGCCTTACGCCTGCGCTAATTCACACAGACGCAATTTCAGGGAGGGGACGTATACACGTCCCCTTTTTGTTTGTGAACGATAATCATGAATCGAAAACGCCATCGTCGGCGCGACTAAGACCGGGGATGGCGTTCGTCATTGTTCAAATTATGGGATTTGTGAGTGGAGAGTATGTGTTCGAGGAGTCCGAGGGGCGGGCGCGACGTTAACGCGCAACGCCGCGCCTGCTTACTTGGAGACTGGAGCAGTGGCGGGCATGTGCTGCTGAGGGCGTTGCATACGTTCCCCAAGCACCATCAACGTTTTACCCGCGACGTAGAGCACGCGATTTGCCAGTCGTCCCAGCAGGGTCGGCTGAATGATGGAGTTGGCGTCGTGTCCGTACAGACTGCGAAGCCAGCGCACGCGCTCTTCGTACTCCAGTTTCCCGATGATAAGGTACTGATAGTCCACGATTCGTCCTCCTATGTGGCGAGTGGAATCTTATCACAAAGGGTCAAAAGGGTCAAGAGTGGAACTGAAAAGGTTAAAGTGGGGCAGAATGATGTGAAGTTCTTAAGCAGCCATATCAGGCAATTTTAAACTCCTTTTGTGGCAAACCACGCTTGAAATTATAACATATGTTCTAATTTTTGCAAATCTATGCCGATGTGTGGTGGCGCATTTCTATGACCACTCTTCATACGTCGTGAGGGGGTTCTTGCGTGAAGCAGTAGCGCAGCCGGGCGGGGGACGGTAATATATCAACCACCCTTTCCGAAGACAATTGAAGGACGTTGATTATGCAGAAGGTCGCACTTCTTGGGCTTGGCATTATGGGCAGTGGCATGGCGTCGAATCTGCTCAAGGGCGGGTTTGCGCTGACCGTCTACAACCGCACCCGCGAGAGAGCCGAA
>DATGQJ010000798.1:0-8278 GCA_035304265.1 Oceanobacillus sp. | reverse complement strand
CCCGGCACCGGATTGAGTACGTTCTCCGTCTCCATAATCGAGAACCACAACGCCAAATCCCAGTTGGTCGTCGGATCAATGGCACGAATGCCCTGCTCCGAGATGATCATGTTGCGCTCGTAGAGTTGCAGCAGCAGCCGGATGAAGGCGTCGCGCTCCGTGAGAATGCTCCGCGTCATCTCCGATTCAAGCTCTAAAGAAATCCCTTTGGTGAAGAACTCGCTCTGCGGGTTCGGATATTCATTGACTTCCGCCGCGCCGTTTTCAATCAGATATTCGACGGAACGCTGAAACGACATACCGCGATCAAAGCTGCGCAGCCGCTTGTGCAAGCTGCCAAGCGGACACCACGTGAAACCCCGGAAACTGGTGAACTGTTCCACGCTCACGATGACACGCCGCACCATATCCGCCGTTTCCGGTTCCATGCGTTCCAGTTCGGGAAGCGAAATCCCGCTCCAGTTTTCCTGCATCGGTTCGTGCTGTGGGTGGTCTGTGCGGGTGACGGGCGGCTCATAGTCCGGTTGCAGTTTGATGACTGGAACCAGATCGTCCGGGTTGTGACGGTGCGGCACGAGTTCACGCAGCAGCACCTTTTCACGAACGAGGCAGTCGATCCAATCGGAGCGCCATTGATCGTTATAGTTCATTCCGGCACGATCCAACTCGCGATCCATCGCCAGCCCTTTGAGCAGGAAGCCGTAGTTGACGTATTCCCAGTCACGGACGTTGAGCGTGTTCAAAACGCGCACCACCACGCGATCCCGGATCAGACGGGTTTTCTCTACCACCGGATGATGGCTATCCAAGGTGAAACGGCTGCCATTGCCCACCGTTCGCAGGATGCCAAGCGAGATCGCCTGACTCACGAGGTCTTCACCGCGAGCCTTCGAGACCACCGCGCCCACTTCGACAAGTTGATCAATCAACTGACTGCGGGTGAGCACGTCGTTCTCGTTCTCGGTCATGCGGTCAAACTGGATCACCACGCTCGACCACTGCGAAGGGGTGAATCCGGTGATGTCGCCGTCGTCATCCAGCGCCATTGCCGCCAGACTCAAGGACTGGTGCGTTTGCAGATCGGTGAAATCTTCAACGTACTCGATGGTGATATTCGGATTGTTCTCTAACTGGCGGGCGGTGCTGCCGCGCACTGCCCACAGGATCACCTGCTTGTTACGGGAGCGCAGGCTGTTGATCACGTCGTTGAAGTCGCGGTCTCCACTCGCCACGATGTAAACGTCCGCGGAGTCAGCATGACCGGAATCGGTGATCACATCGCGGGCGATACGCATGTCGGCGCTGTTCTTGCCCGGCAGGTTGAACACCGGATCGATGTTCGCCATCATCAAGCGGCTGGGCGCTTCGTCGGCGACTTCGCGCCCCGCGCTGTCTACCAGTGGCGGCAAACTGCCCCGTTGACCCCACGGCGCATAGGCGGCGATTTTCACCACCTGTCCATGCAATTTCGCCTGACGGTTGAAGCTGTCGATCAACTGATCGAGATTGACGGTGTACCCCTGTTCGTTCAGGCTGATGGCGATGTTCTCGAAGTCAATGTAGACCGCGACATTTTTCGTCTGTTGGATGCCAAGCAGCGTTTCCAATGGCTGGAAGATCACCTCTTCGGCAAACTCTGTACCAATGAGAACGTCATCCGATCCCCACATGCGAATACGAGCATGGCGAGTCATTTTGATACGGCGAATCAACGGCACCAGATCGGGGTTGGTCGTCGCCAGAATAAGTTCATCTACCGGTTCGGGATCGAACGAGAAATAATGCATGATCAATGCATCGGCGAGGCTGGAACGACGGGGAATGTCGAAGATTTCGTAGCCTGCCGCTTTGAATACATACTGTGCGTCGATTCCGCTGCGAGCGCGTTTGTGAGCGCTCCAATTGGCGGCGGCGACAGCCTTTAGCTTATCTGCGCTGATAAGACCTGCCGCAAGCGCCGCGCCGCCGCGCAACCCGACGGCGAGTTCTTGCAAATCCACCGAGATACTTCTTCGACGGAAATGTTCAAGCAGATCATCAACATCCACTATTAAATATGCAGCCATAACCCTACCCAAAAAACGCATACCACCAGTACCCAGAGGGAATGGTGGTACAATCTATGCGTCCGTTACTGACGAACGCGAAAGTAATTTTGCAAACCTGACTGGTGTACCCTCAATAAAATTGTTGATACCATTCCAAAAATGTTTAATTGCTCCAATTTTAACAAACTACCCCCTCTCCATCAAGCGTAGAGTTTCCTCGCTTCCCGTGAAGTCTCGAATAAATGTACGAAAATCATATTGTATGGGTTGCAATCCCTCCGAACGACCTGTCCCCAATAGAGGGGACGCAGGCAGTATGTCGCCAACTCAGACTGAGCGTCCGCAGACATTATAGAGTTGACCGATAAACAAAGTGCTTACCAGAGAGTACACCCCCAGAGATGTACTCCCTATAGCTACATTGTATGCGGATTTGGCTAATATGCTTTGGCGAAGATCGCTATTTTCTGAGCAGGCTTGCCTGTATAGAAGCAAATCCCCCCCTCAGACGGTTGTTCCAGAGGATAACAGCGGTGTGTTGCGCCCGTCTCTGCCTTGACTTTGAGTTCTTCTTCGGTAGTGCCAGCCCACCATCCCCGCGCGAATCCGCCCTGCTCGATCACGCCGCGTAGTTCATCGTAGCTCTTCACGTCGTAGGTATTCGCGTCACGGAATGCCGTTGCCTGCGCCAGCATGTTCGCCTGAATTTCCTTCAGCAAGTCGTTGATGCTGGCGACAATGCCATCCTGATTGAGCGTTCGTTTCCCTTCCTTGCCCGGTACGTCACGCCGTGCCGCCACCACCGTTCCACCCTGCACGTCGCGGGGACCGATCTCGATACGCACCGGAACGCCGCGCATCTCCCAATCATTGAATTTGAAGCCCGGCTGGTAATCGCGGGTATCGACATGCACGCGAATGTCCGCCGCAACAAGTTCGCGCTGCAAGCGGGTGATGTTCTCCATCACGAGGCTGCGCTCGTCGTCGTTGCGCGAAATCGGCACGATGACAACCTGATACGGCGCGAGACGAGGCGGCAGGCGCAGCCCTTTGTCGTCGCCATGCGTCATGATGATGCCGCCGATCATGCGCCAGCTTAAGCCCCACGAGGTTGTCCAGCAGTATTGAAGCTGGTTGTTGCGGTCAAGATACTGGATGTTGAAGGCTTTGGCGAAGTTCTGTCCGAGATTGTGGCTGGTTCCGCTCTGGAGCGCACGTTTGTCGCCCATCATGCCCTCGATGGTATAAGTGCGCAGCGCACCCGCGAATCTTTCCTGCTCGCTTTTCTGCCCTTTAATGACCGGAATCGCCGCCTCGTTGACGGCAACATCGGCGTAGACATCCAGCATTTTCAGGGTTTCCTCTTCGGCATCTTCTTCAGTCGCGTGTGCGGTATGCCCTTCCTGCCACAAGAATTCGGCGGTACGCAGGAATGGACGGGTACGCATCTCCCATCGCACCACATTCGCCCACTGATTAATCAACAAGGGCAGGTCACGGTAGGATTGAATCCACTTGGCAAACGCCTCGCCGATGATGGTTTCAGAGGTTGGGCGCACGACCAGACGTTCTTCCAGTTCTTTGCCGCCGCCGATGGTCACGACTGCCAGTTCCGGGCTGAAGCCTTCTACATGCTCGGCTTCGCGTTTCAGGTAGCTTTCAGGAATGAACAGCGGGAAGTAGGCGTTTTGATGCCCAGTCGCCTTGAAACGCTTATCGAGCGCACTCTTGAGATTCTCCCATAGTTCGTAGCCATACGGCTTGACGATGATACAACCGCGCACGGGCGATTGATCAGCGAGATCGGCACGGTAGACGATCTCGTTATACCACTCGGAGAAATCAACAGTAGGAGAAGTAAGCGCCTGTGACGACATCGGCAATCCTCACGATAATAAGTAGCTGAGAACAGGCTGATTATAGTTGGAGAGGGGGCAGATCGTATAGAGAGGATTTTCGGCAAAATAACCATTCGCGCGGATGTACACCTCGTTTATAATGTCTCACTTCCACCTTGTAGCCATTGGCATACTGTAGTCAATTTTGAGTATGCGTATGATCATCCATTTAACAATCGAAACGTTCCGAAAACTCTATCATCTCATCGTACCCCTCAATTTGCGGCTCAAACTGCGTTCTTTACGAATGAGGCTATTGAGTACAGAGGAAATTCAAGAGCCTCAAGTAGCGCCGCCCCAGCTTGAAGATACCGAAAAACAAATTATCGAATTACTTCAGCCAATCCTTACAAGCCGAACACTCGAAAATTATTCCGACGTGTGGAAGCGATATCATTTCACTATTACACCACACTACAATTCCATTCCTTGGGAAATAAGTAGCTTTGAGTTTTCAGCTAATCCCCTTGCAGAACAAGTACGAAATTATCCATTTAATCGAGATCGATCTTGGCTTGCAAACGCCGAACAAGCGGCAGCAATGGCGCATGAACTTATTCAATCAGGACGCTACAGGGATTTTTTTGAACTTTGGGCAGCAGCAGGATTTCATATTACCCCACAACCACCACCCGCCGCGCCAGACAATTTTCTTCCCAATGTATTTATATTAGGGGCAGCAAAGTGTGGAACGACCACGCTTCATGCCTATCTGGAGAAGATACCCTCCGTTTGTATGTCACGACCTAAAGAACCCTTTTTCTTCGAGGCAGAATATGAACTGGGTTTAGCACACTATCAACGTCTCTATTTTTCACACTGGCAGGGTGAGCCGATTATTGGAGAAGCAAGACACAGAAACTTATATCTCCCGTATATTCCTAAACGTATCCACGACACTAATCCAAACGCAAAACTTATCGTCATGGTACGAAACCCAATTGAGCGTGCATACTCTCATTGGTGGCACTGGTATTCACGCGGCGTTGAATTACTCGATTTTGAAGAAGCGATTGCAGCAGATCACAATCGTATTCAGGAGGGCTACAACGTCAGTACAGCCACTGAGACCCAAGTCTACCAAGCAACCTTAGACCAGACAGGGAAAGGAATTTACCGAACTTATCTGGACTCGGGTTATTACTTTGAGCAGATTGAGCGATACTTACAGTTCTTCCCAAGAAACCACCTCAAGGTTATCTATTTTGAGGACCTTGTAAAGGATCCTCTGTCAACTCTGCAAGACCTCGAGAAGTTTTTAGGAGTAAGTTTTTACACATCGCATAATTTCGAGATTCTGCATCTCAATCCCGCTGCAGAATCTCGCCAGGGGATTCAGCGAACGACGATGAATGACAAAATACGGGCATGGCTGGTCAAGCACTACCATGATCATAACGACAAACTTGCTAACTTTACTGGTAGAAATCTCTCTGATTGGATTTGATAGTGCTATGCCTAACGCCACTCTTCAAGATGCGTAATACCTTCACTCCCACGTCCGTCCATAGTTTTGATCCAGCTTGTCCAGCACCGCCTGACCGAGATCGATTTCGCTGACGCTTGCCAGTTGCAGCAGATACAGCATCACGTCCGCCAGTTCAGAAGCGAGTTCAGCTTTGTCGTCAGTCGCCTCACGCCACTGAAAATGCTCCAACACTTCGCCTGCTTCCAATACCAGTGAAATAGCAAGGTTCTTGGGGGTTTGCGGCTTGGGTGAATCCGGGCGATACCAGCCTTTGCTCTCGACAAAAGCGTGCATCGCGGTAGTGAGGGTTTCGATGTCCATACTGAGTATCCAACTGCAAAGGCGACCCGTTAGGTCGCCCGTAAACATTATCGTACTTCAAAGTGTCCCGAAAGAGACAAATGATTTGGTTTTTGCGGCGCGTTCTATCTGTCCTAAGGTGCTCATTGGATTACCTTGTGAAGGCGCTGCGGTGACCAGACTGCATGGACGAGAGCATAAACCAATTCATTGCGCCTCAATTGCTCGTCTTTGCCAAAATGGGCAAACGGCTCAAACGGCAACCCAGTACTATCGCGAAACGCCAAAAATCTCGGTTGGTGCTGGTAGGCGCTTACCGTCAAACTAGCAGCATAGAGGTTCTGCTTTGCGTAATGCGGAGACTTTTCTTCAAAAGTTTTATCCTGATAACTTCGATTTATATCTGCTGGTAATAACAACAAGGCAGAAACATGATCACGCCACTGATGAAATTCCCTCTCATCGGCAAACAGGGCTTGATAACGTCCGAAATCATTCGCCCATATATGCTCAATATCACACGGGTTTTTGCTTGTCCGATCCACATATTTATCGAACAAATCAGGCATACCCGATTGAGTCTCTACGTAAGCCGTTAGTCTGGCCAAAAGGTGATAAATATAGCGACGACTGAACTGGTTGAGTCCAAATGCGTTAATTCCCTCCTTCCCTCTGCTTGGGCTACCATCAAAGGTAACATCGTCGTCAGCTAGCTTTTGGGCGAGAATTTCTACAAGCTCTACAAGTGGTTTGTTGCGGATATCTTTACAGAGGTTATACATTGTATAGCTGGTACTGGAATATCCCACACGAATGTAGTTCACTACACGGCGCATGAGCCAGATGTCGAGATAGGTAGCACTAGCGACGAGTTTGCGTCGGACGGTTTCGGGATCATCCGTAGTACTTAATGGTGCAAGAAGCACAGTATTTTGCCATGTGAATTCGTTGTGAGCGTTGTAGAAGACTGCTTCAAGTCCCGGCGTGTAACGAACGCTTGCATCGAGTATACGTAGATATGCTGCGGCGAAAAATGGAAAATCCTTCTGGATGAAATCTAAGTTGGCAGTTTCGTTATTTAACTTGAGTTTATTATTGTCACGCACCCAGCGGTGGAATGTTGTACCAATAATTTCCCAGTCCTTGTCAACCGCTCCAGCCTTGCGCTCACGGCTTGTTTCCGCGTGTTGCGCTCGCAGCCACGCCTTAATACAGGCGGCATCTCGCTCAGGCTCGTGTTCAGTACCCAAAGAAATGAGGTTAAGCACCTGTTGTTTCCACACTTGATTCGCGCTGCGCCGCTTGTCGAAATCCTCGATAGGCGCGAGAAGATAAGCTTTGAGCATATCCACCGGACTTAAGGGCTTGCCTCGGTCATTCATGGTCTCGAAAATGGCATAGGCGTAGTTGTCATTGTCTGTGGCGATCTCAATTAAGCCTACCTTCGTCATCAGCCAGTAGATGAAGTGTGGTAACGCCTCCTCTAGCTCACCAACCAAATCTTTCTCTTCGATGTCGCTATATCGAGCGTACATAGTTTGAATGGATTCATCTTTCCCATCCGGAGTAAACGGTACGCCCTTGAAAAGTGCTTCAAGTACAGGAAGTCGCTCCGGTATATCAAGATTGAAGCGTGGTTCTCCCAAATTATCGGAGTAAATAAGCGGAGCTATGCTACCCACCACAGTTAGATTCTTGGCTTTTGCCGCATGGTGCAGGTAGATCAAGAGGAGAGTCAGGGATGTAACACGTTGCTGACCATCTACAAGATAGTTTTTACCATTACGTTTGCTAACAATGATCGATCCGAGAAAGTAGTCCTCGTAATTGGCGATCGCTTTTGTCTCATGCCCAACATGATAGCAACTAAGAAATTTTTCGTGCAGATCGGTGAGCAGCTCATCTATATTATCTTTTCCCCATTTATACTCACGTTGGTATTCGTCAATAGCAAATGACTGGTTTTGCAGTAGTTGTTGAACACTTCGATAGTGTGGTGTGATGGTGCTCATATCATTCTCGTGTTTTCTGTGAGCAATTCTTGCATCAAACCGTGTTTGACTGTCTTTGTTTTGACGGGCTTTTACTCAAGTACACCAATCTCAGGTCTATCCTTCGCTTGTACTCGTATTCGCATCAATACGCATTCTCATCTCGGCGCAGGAACACGTTGATGATCGTGCGGATGATGATCTTGATGTCCAGCCACAGTGACCAGTTTTCCACGTACCACAGGTCATACGAGGTGCGTTCCTCAATGGAGGTATCACCACGCAAGCCATTGACCTGCGCCCATCCGGTCATCCCTGCTTTCTCGCGGTGACGCTCCATGTAGCGGGGAATGCGATCACGGAACATCTGCACGTAAATCGGACGTTCCGGGCGCGGACCGACGAGGCTCATTTCGCCCATGAAAATGTTGATCAACTGCGGAATTTCATCCCAACTGGTACGCCGCATGAACCGCCCGATGCGGGTCACGCGCGGGTCGTCTTTCACCGTCCAACCGGGACCTTTCGCTTCGGCATCCGGGCGCATCGAGCGGAATTTGATCATCTGGAAGG
>DATGQJ010000797.1:0-4248 GCA_035304265.1 Oceanobacillus sp. | reverse complement strand
TAATGATGGTGTTGCAGCCGACAGTGACGCGGTTGCCGATGGTGATCGATTCCTCGCAAACCACCGATCCGCCGGTCATTTTGAAGTCATCGCCAATGACCAACCGTGCGTTCGCTCGCCGCGTGCTGAGAATGCAGGGGCGGTTCGGTCCAAGCGGGTTGCTGCGCACCGTCGAGCGCAGTTCTAGCCCGTCGCCAATCCTCAACTCACTGCGGCGGTGCTTCTGAATAATGGGCAGCCCATACAATCTCCATCCGCGTCCCCAGCGTAACCCCGCGCCAAGCACGTAGAGACGCGCCAGCGGCAGCAGCAGCATCCGATCCAGTTCGTTGATGGCTTTCCAGGGCATTTCCCGCGTCATGCGCAGCGCCGACGCGAGATCGGTAGGTGCGACTTCCTGATGTTCCGTCGTCATGCTGCACGCTCAGGGATTTGTTGTACGACAGAGGGACTTGCCCCGCGTCTCAGGCGAAGCCACAACCAGACCAACACATACGCCGAAAACGCGAACAGCAGCGGATCGGTTGGAACGCGGTAGCGGGTGGACGGATGGAAAATCATATATGCCACCGTCATACCGATTTGCACCATCCACAACAGCGACACCTCGCGCCAGTGTGGAAGCGACAACACCAACCCCACCAGCGCTATCAGAAACAGCGCACCGTAGTAGTAGCGGTGGATGATACGCCCTAGCTCGAAAGTCCCGCCGGAGTATTCGTCTACCGGGTCGCCGGGTGGAAGCCCACTGATGGCAAGGTCGCCTTCTTCGTCGGTTTCCGCGATGGTATCACCCCGATAGTTGATACGTGGCAATTCCCCCGCTGTGGGATTGCGCAGCGGCATGATGTCAATGCTCCAATGGACGAGGAATTTTGTCCACAACAAATCAGGGATCACGCCGGGATTCTCGCGCAAATAATCTAAGCCCGCTTGCATGAGCGCCGCATTCCGCTCGACACCTAGGTCACTCGCATTTTCGGGCAGGTCAGGTGGCGGAACCCACTGCACATCATAGCCTGCGGAAAAATAGGGGATGGTGTACTGGTTGTTGCCCTGATAAAAGTTCTCGCCACCATTCAAAGCAACCGGAACGAATACGCCGTACACCGAGAAGTTGCGAATCGTCCACGGGATGAGTACCAGCACGGAGACCACCGCCACCGGCAGCAGCCGTAACACCGACTGCCAGAGCGAGCGCCGGAACAGGAACCACAATCCGACCAGTGGCGCGATGATCAGAGCATTCGGGCGTGTCAGTGCCGTGAGTCCCAGCACCACACCCGCCAGCACCGCTAAACCCCACGTTCCGCGATCCAAACTGGTTCGCTGGCGCAGCATCAACGCCAACAGCAGGAACGCATAGAACAGCGTCATGAACAGCGGGGTATCGATCAAGGTCAAATTCTGGAAAATCAGGTACGGATAGAGGGCGTAAAAGACCCCTGCCCACATACCGACCCATTCACCATGAGGAAACAACCGCTTGCTCAAGTGGTACAACAGCGCAATCGAAGCGCAGTCGAGCGCGATGTGTAACAGAACGACTGCCAGCGAACTTCGCCCAAAAACGCCGTAGAGACCCGCCAGCAGATAGCTGTACAGGGGTGGCAAATGGGCATCGGCAACGCCCGGAGCCGTTTTGCCGTAAATGCCCGTCGCCAACAGGTTGACCGCGTAGGTATCGTATGCCGCCGAACCGTGAATTGTGCCTGTCTGATCGAAGGTGAAGGTATCGGGAAACAGGGCGAACACGCTCACCCGCGCGACAATGGCGAGCAGCAGGACGATAGGTAACTTATAAGCAACCAGAAAACGCATCAAAACGTGCCTTCACATACCACTGTGGGGCAAGCGTAATCTCTGCCCCTATGGAATGATACCCTCAGGTTTGGTAGGGTTCAAACTGCCCATACCAAGCTTCATCTTGTACAATCTCCGCCATGCATGTACTCATGATCAGCTTCGATCCCTCACTTGCTACCGACGGTGAAGCAAAGCGGCGGCATATCGCTTATGCTGAACTTGCCGGACAGCTTACGATTGTGACGCATACCCACCGGGGATCAGGCGGGGCATTCTCGCCTGCGCCGTGTTTGACCATTGTGCCAAGCAACAGTCGTCACAAGAGCACGTTTCCTTTGGATGCATATCGTCTGGCATTGTCCCATGCTCGCCACGCTGATTTGGTTACCACACAGGATATGCTGCTGACCGGATTGGTCGGTGTATGGCTGAGGCGGCACTTGCGTGTGCCGCTGCTGGTGCAAAACCACACCTATGTCTTTGGCAATCAGACATGGCTGGCGGAACATCCTCTGCGTAACCGCTTGCTGCTGGGGCTGGCGGATTACGTCATTCACCGTGCCGATATGGTGCGAACCGTCAACCGGAAAGAGCGCGACAACGCGATCAACATGGGCTTTGCGCCTGAACGGGTCGTCTCGCTGCCGTTGGCAACTGCCTCTGCACGTTTTGCCGACCCCATCCCTGACGCCGTTTTAAGCGAACACCGTGCAGCATTGGGACTCACGCCAGAGCACAAAGTTGTGCTGTGGGTGGGTTATCCGATTGCTGCCAAACGGGTGCCGCTGCTGTTCAAAGTGTTTCGCCGTGTGCTTGACCAAGAACCCAATGCGCGGCTGGTCTTGATCGGCGATATGAGGCGTTCGCAGCAGGATTTACACGCGGTAGCACAGGCGGAAAATGTCGCCGACAGCGTGATCATGTATGGTCCCGTCCCGCACGATGCGCTTCCGGCATATTACGCGCTTGGTGATGTCTATGTCCACACCTCATCCTACGAAGGCGTGCCGCGTGTACTGTTTGAAGCCAGTGCCGCCGGACTGCCGTTGGTGGGCATGAATGCTGTTGGCGTGGACGAGGTGGTCGAGGATGGCTTGAACGGCTATCTTGTGCCAGATGGCGACGTTGAGGGAATGGCAGGGCGTATCGTCGAACTGCTGCGCCAGCCGGAACGCGCCCGTTCGTTTGGGTTGGCGGCAAGGCAGCGTGCGCTTGAACGCTTCAACGCAGACGATTACGCCGAGAAATGGACGAATATATGGCGGCAGGCGGTGGAATTGGGGCTGCGTCGATGAACTTGCTGCTGTTCAATCTCGCTACGGACGCCGACGACCCGATTCTCGGCTTCACGACGGATTGGCTCAACCGTCTGGCAGCGCATTATGACCACGTCGATGTGATCACCATGCGGGCGGGACGGTTGGACGTTGTAGGCAACGTTCGTGTCTATTCCGTCGGCAAGGAAAAAGGCTACAGCGAGGCACGGCGGGCGCTTGAGTTCTACCGTATTCTGGGGCGTCTGTTGCGCCAGCGTCGCTATGATGCCTGTTTCGCTCACATGATGCCGTTGTTCGCTTTCATGGGAGCGCCGCTGCTGAAACTTCGGCGCATCCCGATCACGCTCTGGTACACCCACCGTAGCCCTCATCCTACCGTTCGGCTTGGTATGATGGTGAGCCGTCGCGTGGTCACTGCCGCGCCCGACAGTTTCCCGTTCCCCACACCAAAACTGCGCGTGGTCGGACACGGGATTGATACCGCTTTCTTTTCACCCGCTGACGATGGTGGCATAAGTCCTAACACTGTGGTTCACGTGGCGCGGCTGATGCCGATCAAGCATCAGATGACGTTGATCCGCGCCCTCGCCGCCGTGCCAAATGCTCGTGCCGTCTTTGTGGGCAACGTGCCGCCGGAACAGGATTCCGGTTATCAACACGATCTGGAACAACTGGCACGCGATCTCAATGTTTCGGACAGGGTGGATTTCGCGGGAAGCCAACCGCGAGAAGGCGTGCGGGAGTGGTATCGCCGCGCGGCTGTCGCCGTCAACCTCAGTCCGGTTGGGCTGTTCGACAAAGCGGCGCTGGAAAGTATGGCAGTGGGTACGCCGACCATCATCTCAAGTCCGGCGTTCGATGTGCTTCTGGGCGAGGATGTATCGCTGCTGCGTATTTCTGCGCCTGACGACCATCAGGCGTTGGCGGAACGGCTCAAAACCCTGCTGTCGCTCGATGAAGCGCAACGTGCAGCCATTGGCGAACGACTGCGGACGCGGGTCACAGCAGAACACAGCCTTGATGTGCTGATCCCACGATTGGTCAGTATTTTGCATCGTGGAGAAACTTCACCTTAGGGATGTGCCGATGCAGTATTTGTTCAAACCCATCTTGACAGACGATGTTGGGCGGATAATTCTCTACGAGCGAGGCTCATGAAACTACT
>DATGQJ010000796.1:0-10107 GCA_035304265.1 Oceanobacillus sp. | reverse complement strand
CCCGGCTCACGCAGCGACGCCCGATCCAGCAGTTCACCGCTGCGGGAAATCGTCAGCATTTCGCTGGTTTCGGTCATCACGCCCAGCACATTCTCGTTCGCCGCCCAGCGTAAAATCGGCGGCACGTCCGCCAATCGCCATACCACGTTTTGTGCGCTGCCGTCGATTGCGACCAGTTCATTTTGTGGCGTGTGAAACACGTAGACGCCCCACGCTGGCATCGGAGCGCTGTCCAGCGTGACGCCTGTTTGCCATGCTTCCGTGAGCGTGCTGTCGCGGTTAATCGGCTGCATCGTACCGTCGGCGTAGGCGATCAACGTGTCGTTGGTGCGCGGCATCAACCCCACCGCCGGACGTTGCAGCACCGCCCGCCACAGAATGCGCCCGTCGGTAGAGGCGCGTAAGACGCGGTTGGCATCCAGAAAAATCAGACTGTAATCCTCAAGCTGCACCGGTGGGGTGATCGGTCCGGTTTCGTCGGCAATATCTGCCCGCCACAGATAATAATCGCTCAACTGCGTCTGCGTGTTCAGCACAAATTTACTTGGACGCCGCCACCCGCTTGCTTCCGGGTTCTCCCACGTGTAGCCGGGTCCCGGCAGATTCGGGTTCTCGGTACGGATTTCAAAGTGCAAATGCGGCGCAGGTCGCACGTCCCCGACTGCCGCGAGAATATCGCCCGCACGCACGCAGGTGAATACTGTCGGGAATTCAACACCAGTTGCGTCGGTGATGTGCCCGTACATGCTGTATGCGGTTGTGCCATCACGGAAGGTGTGTTCAAGGATGATCACCCCGCCGTCGCGTCCCCAGCCATTCGGCGACGAAAAAGTCACACGTCCTGCCGCCGCCGCGCGGACGAATTGACCGTAGCTTGTGCCGCGTCCGCCGTACCAGTCCTCACCTGTGTGAAAACGCCCCTGATGGCGCGGGCTTGGTGCACCAAAATCCTGTACCAGCCGGAACACCGTTGTATCAACGGGAAACTCGAACGTATCGGCATAGCCACACTGCGCCTGCGCGGTAGTTCCCGTGACCGGCAGCAGCATAAGGCAGACGATCAACAGCTTGAGCCAACGTGCCACGCTATCCCACTCCCTGAAGCTCCGGTGCGAGAATCGACGTAAGATTTTCCAACGGGATACTGACCTCGAACGGACCCGCCACACGCGGCGCAACCTGAGCGGGATCGAAGAAAAAGATCAGCGCCTCGTCGGTCAGGACGAACCGCTGGTAATTGTCGGGGTTCATCCCTGCGCCTTCGTCAATCCACTGGGCATCGCCAAAATCCGGCATTTGCGCCAATAAATCCGCTTCTACCAATGGCGCGATCACCGCCATCGGGTCGCTGTCCGGTTGGAATAAGTCCAGCAGCAGGAGTTGGCGCTCTCCCGCGAGATCGAAGGTGAAGGTCTGGTAAAACGAATAAGGATGAGCGCCGCCGCTGTACCCGTTCACCGTGAACAGGATGCTGCGTACATCATCCGAGAAGGCGTATTCCTCGAAAGTGACCTCTAAGAACCACGGACCAATCATGAAGTCAAGCGAATTACTGGCGAACTCCCAGAACTCGTCGCGCGTGATCTTCAAAAATTCCTGTACGGGTTGAAGCGCGAACTCATAATCGTTGACCCATGTCGGGTAACTGAAGTTGATGTCGATACTGACCACGTAATGGCATCTGGTTTCGTCAGCAGAACCACCAAACAGACATTGACCTTCCTGTGCGGTGGTTGCGGCACTTTCCAGATACAAAAACGCGACTATACAAATGATCAGAATCAAAGGACGTTTCATCATGGTCAGCCTCTCACCACTTCGTACACGCCCATGATACGTCTTTGTGGCACAAGCGCAAGCAAAATATAGATTGCAATTCTATTAGCCAAGTCATGATGTAGAAATAATGTGGGATTTCGGTAGAATATCGTCCGAATACTGAACATGGGGGCACACACTTATGACCGTACCACAATGGCTGGATTGGGCGCAGCGGCTTCAAGCCATCGCTCAAACCGGGCTGTCCTACGATCCTCAGCCATTTGACCGCCAGCGCTACGAGATGATTCTGGATATTGCCATCGAGATGATGGCGGCGGGGACTTCCAACGGCAAAAGTGTCGAAACCATCAAGTCCTTGTTCGAGGGACAGGTAGGGCACGCCACCCCAAAAGTCGATGTGCGCGGCGTTGTATTTCGGGAAGACCGAATTTTGCTGGTGCAGGAGAAGCTGGACAACAACCGCTGGACGCTACCCGGCGGTTGGGCGGACATCGGCGAGAGCGCCGCGGAAAGCGTGGTGCGCGAAATCTGGGAAGAAGCAGGCTATCGCACTCGCGCCGTCAAGCTGCTGGCGGCATATGACCGCAACAAGCACTCTCATCCCCCCTTTGCCTTTCACACGTATAAGCTGTTCTTTCTCTGCGAGCTAACCGACGACCACTGTTACGCCCATCCTGACAACATCGAGATCGGCAGTGTCGATTGGTTCCCCGAAGACGCGCTGCCCGAACTTTCCACGACGCGCGTCACTGCCGAGCAAATCGCTCGCTTTTTCGCGCATTATCGTATTCCCACGCTGCCAACGGACTTCGATTGATGCTCACCATCACGCAGGCGACGCCAGAACAGGCGTCGCTGGTTTATGACATCATGCTTGCGGCTTTCGAGGAGTATCGCAGTAAATTGAACCCACCCTCCGGCGTGTTTGCTGAAACCGTCGAGACTGTGAGGCGCTTCATGTCAGAAGGTGGGGCGCTGCTGGCGTGGGAAAACGAAGCCGCGATCGGCTCGATGCGTTACATTTTCAAGCCTGATCACATGTATGTGGGCAGGGTGTCGGTGCTGCCAGCGTATCGCGGGCGTGGCATTGCTACCGCCATGATGCGTGAGGTCGAGCCGATTGCCCGCGCTCATGGCTACCGTTCTATTCACTTAGGGGCGCGGTTGGTACTGCAAAGCAACATCGCCTTTTACGAACGGCTTGGCTACCGCGTGATCGACACACGAATGCACGACAAAGGCGGTTCGATGGTGGTCGAGATGCGAAAGGAGCTATGACCGGTGCTAATCCGTTTTCAACTCATCTTCAATTTTCCGCTCAATTTCATCAACGTTTTCCTCTTTGAGCATCGTTTGTAGGACGCCGTCGTTATTGGTGGCAATGCCCTGTTTTTCAAGCAGGAGCGCCGCCATTTCCAGCAGTTTCGTCAGTTTCTGTTCCGCCTGCAAATTGATGTAAACGTCGATCTCTTCGCGCAGCGCCGCCACCTGAGCCTCGCGGTTCTGCGAGATGAGCACCACGATGGCAAGCACAATCGCTTCCAGCGACACGATCATCGTCAGAAATCCGAAGGGGAAGGGATCGAACGGTTGAACGCCGGGAATAACGCCGATGTTCAACACTATCCACACCACGAACCAGATTAGATTGGCGATGAGAAATTGCATACTCCCGAAGCGCAAAGTGAGCCAGTCCGCCAGTCGTTCGGCGTAAGTGCGCTTCGCGTCCATCTTGGCTTTGATGCTTTGGGCTATCTGCTTGCGCGATTCTGCCTGAGGTGCGGTGTCGCCGAGCAGGGTTTTCAACATGTTATGTTTTTGTGAATTTTGCATGGCGTTTCGCCTGTAACATTAAAAATGTAATTTCAATTATATCAAGAAAATGTTTTCTTATGCAGAATCCAGTGTGCGCCTATGCTAAAGTAATGATGGGAGAAACTAATTCTTTTGAAAGCCAGGCAATTTTGCACTGCGTCGGCTCTCTAGAGCGGTTTAGATCGACTCAATAGTGAAATAACGGTGTTTAAACTGATCAAGGTAGGATTAGCCGATGATGACTTACACTCACCTATGTGATCCCTCTCATTTTGTCGATGCCGATTTGCGTCCGATTCCGCCCGATTCCGTTTTCAAAGAATACGACGCGCATCGCCTTTGCCCGGATGATCTGGTGATGGTCGGCGGCGAAATCTATCGCGTGAAAACCAAACAACTCGATAACACCTTCCGCATGATCATCTTCTGCCTGTGGCCCGTCAAAGGCGGCAAGGTCGAAGTGGTGAACTGCGAACCCCGCGACCAGATTATGGCGGTGTTGCAAGATACCGAAGGGAGCACCAAACCGTTGTCCTCAATTCGCTGAGGCGGCTTACTGTCACTTTACCCGTTGATGCCGTATACTCTACGCTCGGCACTGCTTACAACATGAGCTTTGGATGGGAGCTATGGCAGGAAGAGGTAGTTCAAAAAGACGTAATGCGTCGAAGGTGGTTATTCACCGGCGGCAAGGCACGCTGACCATTTCGCAGGACGGCAGCACAATGACACAGTATCTTTTCCCGCGATTTGCAAATGCCGATGAAGCACAGCGTTATTTTGAGCAGGCGGGATACGTCGTGGCAAGCGAGCGAAAAAGCAAGGTTTCCCTGATCAAATCAGAGGAATAACTCTATACTGATCGCTGCTGTGAAGGGATAACCGATGTCAGAGACACATTTTCTGGTGACTGGCGCGTTGGGCTGCGTTGGCGCGTGGGTCGTTCGCAACCTCGTCCAATCGGGCGTCACCGTGACCATTTACGACCTCGGAACGGATTTGAAGCGCCTGAAACTGCTGATGAGCGATGAAGAAATCGCCAAGATTCGTTTCGCTCAGGGCGGAGATGTCACCAATCTGGACATGCTGAAGCGCACTTTTGACGAGAACAATTTTACCCACGTGATTCATCTGGCGGCGCTGCAAGTCCCTTTTTGTCGTGCTAATCCGTCACTTGGGGCGCAGGTCAATGTCACCGGAACTGTCAATCTCTTTGAAGCGGTGCGACACGCGGGACTGAAGCGCTTGGTCTATGCCAGCAGCGTTGCCGTCTATGGACCACGCGAAAACTACCCGCCGGGATTGCTGGCGCACGATGCGCCGCTTGACCCGCGTAATCTTTACGGCGTATACAAACAGGCGAATGAAGGTACAGCACGGATTTATCACGCGGATTGGGGCATCAGCAGTATTGGGCTGCGTCCGTACACCATTTACGGACCCGGACGCGATCAGGGGATGACTTCAGCGCCGACCAACGCGATGCTGGCGGCGGTGCGCGGCGAGAGCTTTCACATTCCCTTTGGTGGTCGGTGCGCCTATCAACATGCCGACGACGTGGCGAAGTTGTTCATTCAAGCGGCATATGTACCGTTTAAAGGCGCGGGGGTCTTCAACCTCAAAGGCGAGATTGCCCACATGCGTGAGGTAATCGAGATGATCGAACGCGCTGTGCTGGAAAGCAAAGGCAAAATTACCTTCGACGACACTCCGCTTGCGCTGCCGGAAGGCGCGGACGATTCTGAATTGAGGAAGGTGGTTGGCAGCGTGCCGAGTCGTCCATTGGCGGAGGGGATCGCGCAGACCATCGAGCATTTCAGGCAAGCGAAAGCCGCTGGTATTTTGTGATGTATATTGAGCATCTTTATGGAAAAGAACAGCGTGTCGCTGTGGGGCATGACACGCTGTTCTCGATGAATACTTAACCCATGCCTTCGCCGGGCGGCGGTACACGTTCGCTGGCGACTCCCTCACGAATGCGCCACGCGGGTTGTCCCCAGTAGATTTGTCTTATGGGAATGCCATCATAGCCGGTAGGGGAAAGATATTGGACTTCACTACCCTGCCACACGTAGACCGCGTCATCTTCAAGGTAAGCAACCCGATTGCCATCAGGAGAGATCGCTACCGCTACTGGTGCAAAATCCACCGGCTGCGGCTCCCCGTTGGCTGAGGCGACATACCACTGCTGCTCATAATCCGCAGTCCTCAGGGCGAAAGCGCCCAGAGAATTCGCTGGCGCATTGAGGTTGAACATTTCCGGCACACCATTCATGGGAAGAATTTGCCCAAGCTGAACATCCACCAGACTCCATTGATTGGTGATGTCCTCTATCGCAACATACTGCCGTTCACCCTGCCACACGGGGATGAATTGCATCAATTCTACTCCGGTGAAGCCGATGTCTACATTGCTTATCTGCTCCCCATCGGGCGAGTACGTGACGATATACTGCTGGAACATGAGGTTGTATATGGCGGAAATGCCTTCGGTTGTCCATATCAGCGGCGGACCTTCAGCCCCAAGCATATCCCCTGATGAGAGACCTTCGACAATGATGGTTGAAGTTTCAGTGGCGAGGTCATAGACCTCGATAACGAAGCCCGCAGCCTCATCGTCCGGAAGATTCGATGTCCAAGCCAGTTTCGTCCCGTCGGGCGACCAGACGGGTTCGGAGCGCACCATGTATTTCAATGGCACATTTTCTTCAAAGAACGAAGCGTCTTCCGGCTGC
Source organism: Oceanobacillus sp. (assembly GCA_035304265.1). Lineage (GTDB taxonomy): Bacteria > Chloroflexota > Anaerolineae > Aggregatilineales > Phototrophicaceae > Flexifilum. The sequence continues at coordinate 3,775 of DATGQJ010000796.1, read as the reverse complement.
CCTGCGATATAGGATCGTCTCCCGGTGGTGAGGTTGTATATCCAGATGTCATAGGCTGCGGTGGTGCCGCCGAGACCGCCTTCACGTTCAATCGCGGCTTGCAAGCCCATGGTGTATTCTATCGGGATATTGCGATAGGCGATCTGAGTACCGGATGGTGAGAAATTGCCGGTATGTGCCCCTCGTAGCTCCAGCAGTTCGTTATCTGTTTCCGACCAGATGTAACCTTCATCCCTCCCAATGAGCACGAGCGAGTTTTCCTCGGCTTGCGCGTAGACACTGCCTATCAGGATCAACATCAGGATAAAGGCACTCAGCAATCGATTTCTCATGATGTTCCTCTGGTTCGTATAGAATAAAGGTGTTCACTGCCTATCCGACTTCGCGTGCGGGTCGCCACAAAGGACTGGACTCATCTGCTTCAGTCCGTGTGACACGGGTTTGCCCACTGCCATCAGCGTTCATGATGTAGACCTCGCGGTTGCCATCGCGCTCGGAAATGAAAGCGATTTGGCTGCCATCGGGTGACCACGAAGGATCGCCATCAAAAGCGGGGTCATCGGTCAGGCGCGTGTAATCGGCTGATTGGGCTTGGAAAAGATAAATATCAGTGTTGCCGTCCACCGTCACTTCGAGAAGGATCGAAGTACCATCGGACGACCACGACGGATTGGATACCTGCGTTGCGCCTTCCGGTCCCGGATAAAGGAAATAATCGCTCCCTGCAATGTCAAGGGTTCCCAGGAAACTCATCCCACTACGCGCCGAAACGAAGATCATCCATTCACCATCCGGTGACCAACGCGGTGCGCGTTCGTTCAAACCGCCTTCCACCCGAAACTCGGTGAGGTTCACCCGGTTGCCTTCGTTCAGGTCTGTTATCCAGAGGTCGCGGCTGAAGTCTTCAAATTCGATAGTGTAGGCGATCTGGCTGCCATCTGGCGACCACTGTGGTTCGGTTTCCGACGCATCATAGTCGGTGATCTGGCGCAGATTTTCGCCATCGACATCGATCACGTAGATGTCAAAATTGCCCAATGCCGTCCCGTCCTGACTGGAAGCAAAAGCAATTTGAGTGCCGTCGGGTGAGTAAGCAGGCATACTGCTGTACCATCCCAAATCTGTGATCTGGGTGACAATACCCGTGTTAAACTCGACGGAGTAAATTTCGTAGAGATAATCTTCGGTTTGCCCGACGAAAGCAAACGCGCTGCCGTCCGGTGCCCAGACCGGCGCAAAGCTGTCGGGTACGGTGTTGGTCACATCGATCCAGTCCACGCCGTCGATAGTGCTGAGGATAATCTCCCCCTGCCCATCCACCTCCTGTATATAAATCAAGCCGTAGCGGGCTTCGCTTTGCGCATGGGTTAACAGTCCGGTGAACATGCAGAGCAACAGCACGAGCAGGATTTTCCTAGGCATTGGGTTTCTCCATGTGTAGATACAAAATTCACGCTTACTCGGCAAAGACTGCGTAACGAACTAGCCTACTGGCTCAAGCCAGTATTCATCCCCGTAACCTTCTGCCGTCCATCCTACTAGCCCGCCATAATTGACTTGCCACCATGGCAGATTATTGGCGCAGACCGGACCTGTGATGACCGTCATGGTGCCGCCTGACGGAATTTCTCCAAGCTCTTCAGCATCGGAGTGTGGTTCAGCACGCAGGTTATTGGGTAAACCCGGCATCACCCGCGCCTGAGAGGAAGCCGTCAGCCTTGACTCCATAAAACCGGGGCAACGGACTGTGCCTGAACTCGCAGTGGGATCAACCTGCCATAGCTGTACTTCGTTGGACGCTACTGTCAGGATTCCGCTGCCATCTCCGGTGAATGCCAACTCCTCAACATTGTTGGGAACCGCATAGGTGGCGAGCAGTCGGCTTGTAGAGGTATCCCACAGGTACAGATCTTCGCCGAATGTGGCAACAATTGTCGCATCAGGATTGAAAGCGACGGATACAGTTGCATGTTCTAAAGACAGGTGTGGGCTGCCGTCTGTGGTGCGATAGAGCATCAGGTTTCTGTCGAATGTGCCCACTGCCAGCAATTGGCTATCAGGGCTGAAAGCCACCGAACCGGAAGAATACAGGGTTCCGGTTTGCAGTTCATTACCATTCCCCGCGTTGAGCAGGCGAAAACCCGCGTTCAGGTCGCTATAAGCCACGATGCGCGTTCCGTCTGGACTGTAGATGGCGCTGGCACCGTCCCTGTAGGCGGGAAGTTGCGACACCGGTGAGCCTGTTGCAGTGTCCCATACAAAGGTTCCCCCCCCTTGTCGCGGCAACCAGATGCATCGAGTCCGGGCTAAAGGTAACAGCGCCCCCGTAGATCAGATTGCCATTTGCTTCCTGTGTGTAGTGTTGCAGTAATGCGCCTGTTGCCGCATCGAACAGGCGGATACCATAGTTTTGACTGGTTGCCAGATAACGGTTATCCGGGCTGATAGCTGCGCTGCGCACTCCGTCGGTATGCCCGGCGAATGTTTGCAGGACATCGCCAGTCGCAGCATCGATCAGCGACACGTCGTCCCACGCGATGACCAGCAGGTTTTCACCATCAGGTGAGAATTGGATAGTGCAGCGATATGCTCCGGTGAGGGTATGTGATTCTTGCCCCTGTTGTGTCAAATCATAGAAGCGCAGTTGGCTGCCATCATTGATGAGCATTGTATGCCGGTCGTGAGAGAATTTGACACAAGAGTCTCCTGATGGGTTCCACGTTGCAGTGAGGGTAAGCTGGGCTGCGTTGTTGGTCGTGATCGGTGTAGAGCTTTGCTGAGCGGACACAGTTGCTGCTACAGGCAGAAGCAGCAGTAGCACAAGATACCGTAGTTGCTTCATATTATTTCCTTCTGTAAACCGAAAAACGTAAATGCGGCAATATTCCCTTGTAGCATAAGTTAAATAATGGCGCAAATCGGGCGGCGCTTCTTATGCCTACGACGGTGTGGGCAATCGCGTTGCTCGAACGGTTGGCACAGATGTCACCCAATTTCTACTCGATCTGCAACCCGGTTTGGCGGTGGTGCTGGCGGCGACGGAAGGGGAGGATGTCACACGTTATGTGTACGGTCCAATGGGTATTCTCTCGCAGCAAACACCGACGTTTGACTGGCAGCACCCGCTGATGGATGGGCTACATTCGGTTCGTAGTATCCTCAACGATTTCCCGGAGGTGATGGAGACCACCAACTACTCACCGTATGGGATACCCGTGTCGCCATTGACGACAACGGATTTCCATTTCACGGGCGAAATGCGCGATGCTAACGGTTTGCAATACCACCGGGCCCGGTACTATGCGCCGAACTTGGGTGTGTTCCCATCGCTTGATCCCTTTGAAGGTACAACGCAGCGCCCGATGAGCCTTAACGGTTACTCTTGGGTTGAGGGGAATGTTCCGAATGGTGCTGTTGGCGAACTCATTTTCCACAACCGCTACAGCTACGCCAACAACAATCCGGTCAACCTCACCGATCCTAGCGGCTTATGCTCAAAGGTTGTGTCGTCTGGCCCTGGTCAGAAAATAGAGAATTACTACGATGCAATTGAGTGCCGAAGCTTACGCGATGAGTTGCGTACCTAGGGTGTGAACGTGATCTGGGATGAACTACGAGCCATTGACCCCTACAGCCCAGAGAACTGCGGGCAACCCGAAGCAATTCAGCGTGCGTTAAGTCAAAATGTGCAACAGCGCTTTACGCTGAGTGAAATGGAAGCAATCTATAATGCCTTCAAGGTTTTTGAAGGTGCTCATCAACATTTAGGAATGGG
>DATGQJ010000795.1:0-5164 GCA_035304265.1 Oceanobacillus sp. | reverse complement strand
GAAACCGAACAGCAGCGCCAATGGTCCCCAGTTGATCAAGAACAGCAGAATCGGATTGACTTCGACAGTTTCATTGTTGATGGTGACGTTGTGCTCCAACAGCGTCGGGAGCAGATTGAGATCGTCTACAGGCGGCAGTGTCGTCGTAAAGGTGGTTGAAGTTGCCTGCGGAACGCCCTGTTGCAGCAGCGGCGATCCGTTGGGGGGCCACGTCACCGGGCTGTTGAACGTGCCTCGCGCAGTCGTGCCTTGCAGAACGACATCACGGACGTTATCGGCATTCACCTGATTGATAAAGACAGAATAGGGCACATTAATCGGCTGGCTTGGCGACAAGCTGCTCACCATATCCGGCAGACGCAGGAAGCTCCACGCCAGCAGAATGATCATCAGGATTAGCCATGTCCAGGGCGGAATTTGAAACGGTGGGCGGCTTGGTGGTTCGTCAGGGCTGCCGCCATCCGGTCTATTGGTGGATGGAGGTCGCTGATTGGGAGGAGGGAACATGAACTTTACCTCGCTGTACGAATGGCGGAAATCCTGCTTTCGATGGTATGGCACAGGGGCAGACTGGTGTGTCTGCCCTCGCCATCAATACCAAAGCTTCTCGGCTCGAAAGCAGGCGTTAAAGTTTATGTTACCCACTGAGCATTAGATTCGTGTAAATGTTTCCTTTAACGCAGGATAGAGTTCGCCGTACAATTCATAGGCGTGTGCAAACTCTTGCGCCTGTGCGCTCGGCTCGGTAGCGTCGCTGGTGCGGATGGTTTGCTTGCAGGCGGTTTGTACATCGGGGTATACGCCCGCGCCGACAGACGCCAGCAGCGCCGCGCCGTATGCCGCGCCTTCAGTGGAATTGGTGGAAACCAGCGTCGCCCCGATCACATCCGCGAGAATTTGCCGCCACAACCTGCTTTTCGCGCCGCCGCCGCTCACACGAATTTCCATTTTCTCCGATGGCAGCCCTGCCGACTTCATGAGTTGGAAGCCGTCTTTTAAGCCGAAAGCCACGCCTTCCAGCACCGCCCGCGCCATGTGCGCCCGCGTGTGCCGCACTGTCAGCCCGACGAACGCGCCACGTGCCAGCGGATCGGGATGTGGGGTGCGCTCGCCTGTGAGATACGGCAGGAACAGCAGCCCTTCACTCCCCGGCGGCACGTCTGCGGCGGGCGCGAGCAGTTCGTCAAATGATTCGTTTGGCGCAAGCGTGTCACGGAACCATTGCAGGCTGCCCGCCGCGCTCAACATCACGCCCATGAAATGCCACATACCCGGTACGGCATGGCAGAACGCATGGAGACGACCATCCGGCTCATAGCTGTACTGTGCCAGCGGCGCGAACACCACGCCGGACGTGCCCACCACCAGCGAGATGATGCCCGGTTCTACCGCGCCAACGCCCACCGCGCCCGCTGCCTGATCGCCGCCCCCGCCAACAACGGGCGTTCCCGCTTTCAGTCCGGTCAATTCGGCGGCTTGGGCGCTGACCTCACCCGTGATTTCCGGTCCTTCGACCAGCGAGGGCATCCACGCTTCAGGAATATCAAGCTGGCGGATCACCTCGCTCGACCAGCGGCGGTTGGCAACGTCCAGCAGCGACGTGCCCGACGCTTCGGACATATCCATCGCGTATTCGCCCGTGAGCATGAAGCGGATGTAGTCTTTGGGCAGCAGCATGTGGGCGGCTTTGTTGTAAACTTCCGGCTCGTTTTCACGCACCCATAGAATCTTGGGTGCGGTGAATCCGGTGAGGGCGCGGTTGCCCGTGAGTTGAATCAACCTTGTGAAGCCAACGCGCTCGGTGATTTCGTCACACTGTTTCTGGGTGCGCTGGTCATTCCATAAAATCGAGGGGCGCAGCACTTTGCCCGCGTCGTCGAGCAGCACCAGCCCGTGCATCTGCCCGGTCAGACCGATACACGAGATGTCCTCGCCTTTGACGTTCGCTGCTGCCAGCGCCGCGCGGATCGAGGCGACAATCCCATCCCACCAATCGGACGGGTTTTGCTCGCTCCACAGCGGTTTGGGGGTGCTGATTGGCTGAGGCGTGGTGTGCGAGGCGATCACGCTGCCATCCTCGCCGATAATGAGCGCCTTCGCGCCGGTGGTGCTGATGTCAAGTCCGAGTAAGTAAGCCATGTGTTTTCACCTTTGTTGAAGATGCGCTGTTTGAAAAGAAAAGGTCAATGTTGCCAGTAAGTATGTCCGATTACAGAACAAACGTCGTAGGGACACGCAACTGCTGTTTTACAAATTAATCCGGTGAATACGCCAAACGCTGCCGCTTCGCTAAAGGCGTTTGGCTAGCATGGAAAACCCTGCTGAAGCAGGCTCACAATAGCCGCCTTCAGGCGGGTTGATTTGGCTAGCCGGATGGCTTCCAGCCTCCGGCGTTAAAACCGTATTCAATAGTTAAACAGCAACTGCGTGTCCGGTTCGTCTAATTCCAGCGGACACGACGATGTCGTGTCCCTACGTCCCTCGTGATCAGCGCATATCCCCTCACGACGCTGCGCCGTGAAAATGCGGCAGCACGTCGCGGGCGATCTGTTCCAAGCCGTCGATGTCGTCCAGATCGATCCATTGGAGCATGAAACGCTGCGCCCCTGCCTCAACGAATGCGCCGATCTGATCGATGACGGCGGAAGGCGTGCCGACGATCAACCCATGCTGCACCAGATCGTTGATCTTGCTGCGGTCATGTCCCCGCGCCTGTAGACGAGCATCCAGTGCTGCGTCGTCTTTGCCGAAGATGATCTGCGTCATCAGCGAACGTTTGACGCTGGCGGGACCGCGCCCGTTCTGGCGCAGCAGTTCGTCTAACTGCTGGTTCCGGTCACGATAATCGCTGAGCGGGATGAAAACGCCATTCCATTCGTCGGCGTATTTGGCGGTAAGGGGGATCGTCTTTTTGGGTCCTTTACCGCCGATCATGATCGGGGTTTTGCGCTGTGGACGCGGGAGCAAAATCGCCTCGTCCAGCGAGAAATGCTTGCCCTGATAGGTGACGGGCGTATCGCTTTCCAGCAGTTGCTTGGTCATTTCCAGCGCGTCTTCCAGCATCTCGAAACGGGTCTTTCGGTCATAGAATGGGATGCCGAAGTTATGATGCTCGCGTTCCTGCCAGCCCGCCCCCAAGCCGAGGATCAAGCGTCCGCCGCTGAGGTCGTCCACCTGCGCCGCCATGCGCACGGTCATCGACGGGTGGCGGAAGGTGACAGGCGCGACACACGAGCCGAACTCGATACGCTGAGTGTGGCTGGCGGCGTAGGTTAGCGACACCCACAGTTCAAGCGAGTCTTTATCGGGCGGCGCGGGATTGGTAAAGTGGTCGGAGCGAAAAACACACTGGTAGCCGAAATCTTCGGCGGCTTGCAAAAGACGCTTCCAGCGCGTCCAGTTGAGTCCATCCTGCCCTTCGAGCATGATGCCGATTTGTGTCATGGGAAAATGCCCTCTATACGCCAATTGCGCCGATCATACCAAACGAGAGCAATGAGGCAAGAAATGGGATCATCCGAAAGGATGATCGAACGCTCACCATTGGAGCGATTTCTCCTTCCGCAATCTCGTCTAGACTGACTGTTGATCAGCGTCTATGCGAGGTATAACCATGTCGAATCTGACCAACGGACAAAAATGGGTGATCGTCGCTTTCGCCGCCGCTATCCTCTCCATCGGAGCAACCTTCTTTCTAGAAGGCGAAGTGCGGACTTTCGCTTACATCATCATCAGTATGGGGGTCGGGCTTTATGCGGTTCTCAGCAGCAGCAGTAGAAAGACGAAACGAGATTCGTAGAGGCACGACAAGCAAACACGCATGGGAACGCTGGCAGCCTATCGTAGACCGGAGCTTCGGGCTGCTCCTGCTGCTGGCGTTCATCCTCTCGCAAACCGAGCCGGAGATGCCGCTGCCAACTAGACTGGCAATTCTGGTTTGCTCGGCGGCGTTGGGGGTATGGTACTTAGCGGGCAGCGGTCAACGGGGGCGGCTCAATCGCTCTCTGCACCTAATCGGCTATTTTGTCGTCGGTTGGCTGATCTGGTTTGTGCTGGTCAACCTCAATGCCTTCTTTTTCCTGCTGCTGTTCGTGCTGTTCCCCTACGTGTTCATCGCTACCGTGCTCCCCACCGCCATCTTCCTGATGGTGATCCTCAATTTACTGGTGTTCATTACCCTGAACCGAATCAGCAGCGAGGTTGCCGCGCAGTGGATGTTGTTCATGGGGTTGACCACCGCCGGAGCCAGTCTGCTCGGTTACTTCGTGGAAGACATCATCCGCCAGAGCAAAGAACGTCAGCGTCTGATCGGCGAACTTCAAGCGACGCGGGAACATCTGGCGCAGTCGCAGCGCGAGGCGGGCATTCTTTCCGAGCGACACCGGCTTGCGGGCGAACTCCACGATACGATTGCGCAGGGATTGATCGGCATCGTGACCCATCTCGAAGCGGCGGAGAACGCCGTCCCCGAAAACCTGAACCCCAACCTATCCGAACATCTGCAACAGGCGAAGGCAATTGCCCGCAGCAGTTTGGACGAAACGCGGCGCTTCATCTGGGCAATGCGTTCCGTCGTGTTTGAAGATCGCGCCTTTCACGATGGGCTGCGGCACGTCCTCGAAAGCTGGTCGAAAACCAGCGGGCTTCCGGCAAACCTCGTGATTACCGGCGCGGAATGTGCCCTATCGCCTGAGCATGAATTCACGATTTTGCGGGTGATTCAGGAAGCGTTGGCGAACGTCGCCAGACATGCCCGCGCGTCTCAGGTGACGGTGACGCTCTCCTACACGCCGGATGCCCTTCTGCTCGACATCAACGACAACGGCTGTGGTTTTGACCCGGAGCACATTCAGGGGCGGGGCTTTGGCTTGACCAATATGCGTTACCGCGTTGGGCAGTTGGGCGGGACGCTCACCGTCGAAAGCGAAGCGAACGAAGGCACGACGATCATGGCACAGCTTCCGGTAAAGGCGGTTCCATGAAACCGATACGCATTCTGGTCACAGATGATCATCCGGTGGTGCGGGCGGGCATCATCGGCATGTTTTCCGGTCACAGCGAATTCGAGATCGTGGGAGAAGCGGCGCACGGCGAAGCGGCAGTGGCGCTCGCCCACCAACTGCAACCGGACGTGATCCTGATGGACTTGCGAATGCCCATCCTT
>DATGQJ010000794.1:0-4378 GCA_035304265.1 Oceanobacillus sp. | reverse complement strand
AGCGCCGCCACCCATTCCGCCGACGTGCGGGTGAGGAAAATCTCGTCCAGAATGGCGATCAGCGCCGCGCGGTTTTCCACTCGCGCCGGATTAGTGCTGAAACGCGGATCGGCACACAGATCGGGACGATCAATCAGCCTGCACAGGCTGGCGAACTGGCGGTCATTGCCCACCGCCAACGTGAATACGCCGTCCACCGCGCGGAAGGTCTGGTAAGGCACGATGCTCGGATGTGCGTTGCCGTAGCGCGGCGGCGTTTCACCGGAAACCAAGGCGTTGCTGGCGACGTTCACCAGCGCCGCAATCGACGTATCCAACAGCGAAATGTCCACATGCTGCCCCTGTCCGGTGCGCTCAGCGTGACGCAGCGCCGCCAGCAGTGACGACACGGCGAACAATCCCGCGATCACGTCCGAAATCGCCACGCCGACCTTGTACGGCTCGTCATCCACCGCCCCGGTGATCGACATCAACCCGCTTTGCCCCTGAATCACGAAATCGTAGCCGGGGCGATCACGATACGGTCCCGTTTGCCCATAACCCGTGATGCTGCCGTAAACCAGCGCCGGGTTGAGCGCGGCGAGATCGTCATACCCCAGCCCAAACGCCGCCATCATCCCCGGCTTGAAGTTCTCGACCACGATCTGGCTCTGCGCCGCCAACTTTCGGGCGATCTCGCGTCCGGCGTCGGTCTTCAGGTTGAGGGTGATGCTGCACTTGTTGCGGTTGACGCTCAGGTAATAGGCGCTTTGTCGCTCGCTGCCTTCGCCAAACCACGGCGGACCCCATTGTCGGGTATCATCACCCTGCGGACTTTCGACCTTGATCACGTCCGCGCCCATGTCTGCCAGCAGCATGGTACAGAGTGGACCCGCCAGCACCCGCGTGAAATCCAGCACACGAACGCCGGAGAGTGCGCTACCTTGCTGATCCATGAATGTCCCTTGAGTAGTCGGCTACAATACAACCATACTTCAAAATTGATGATGGAGACTGCTCCATGCGCTGGATGATACTCAAGTTTGCCTAACTCCCGAACCGCCAATCGGTGCGGTTGGTAACAGTGCCGTACAGCCAGCACATCACATGCTGCACTCGGACACGATAAATATCATCCTGTTCGGGATTCAGCGTGGCGCGTGCGCCGCTGTTCGGATCAACATATTTCTCCATGTACAAACGGTTCAAGCGTTCTAGCTCCGCTGGCTCACTGACAAGTTCGGCGATACCTTCTAAGATGTAAGCATCGTCTCCGTCTCCGGCATGGACGACCACAAAGGGTTGATGCTTCAAATTACGGGCTTTTTGAGATTGCTTGGATACCGCAAAAATAATCTGCTTGTCGTCCCATATGAACCACACAGGGGTTGCGTGAGGTCTTCCATCTGGGCGCGTGCAGGAAATCCAGACAGTGCGTAGACTTTGGAGTTGAAGATCAACCGTTCGCCAAGGGATAAAACCTGTCATATGCCCCCTCCTACTTTATTTATGTGTTCGAGCGAGGTGTCGTGAATGGCTAGGGTGTCGTTGCAATTTTTATCGCACTCCTGTATACAGGTTTCTCGACGCCGATTGCTGTGGCTGGTATCTGCTTTAGGGGCGGGCTATCTGATGAGTGTTTTTACGCAAACGCCGGTACCGCCAATCGTCTCCCGCGCAGAATGGGGTGCGCGGCGTCCCGATCACAAAGCGCCGAACGAGTTTGGCTTCGATAAAAGCGGTAGGGGTGATGGCTGGTACGTCTACTCCGGCGCTCTCGCGGAGATTTACAACACGGTGGTGATTCATCACAGTGCGCAGCCGCTTGCCACCAACCAGACCATGAATGATCTCCAGAACATCCACATGAACGTCAACCGTTGGGCGGACATCGGCTATCACTACGGTATTGATAGGAACGGCGTGATCTATGAAGGGCGCAATCTGCAAGTGCGCGGCGCATCGGTGGCAGGACACAACACGGGCGTGATCGGCGTTGTGGTCATGGGCAACTTCGAGCTTGAACGCCCCACCAAGCAGCAGATTCAGGCGTTACAAGCACTCGTGACCTGGCTCGCCGCGACCTACTCCCTCACGCATCTCGCCGGACATCGGGAATTCAACCCACAGAGCGTCTGTCCGGGTAAGGGTCTCGCCGCATATCTCGACGTGCTGGCAAATCGGGCGCGGCTGGCGCGTGGGACGGAAGGCTATGTCCCGCCCGCCGTGTAACGCTATCGCTTGAGCGCGTGCTTCAACCCCCACTGAAAGCCCACAGTAGCCACTTCGCAGTGGTTTTGATCAGCGAAAACCTGCTTGACCAGCGAAAACCCTTCGTAGTTGCGCCCTTGTAGGATGGCAGCAAGACGAAGTGTATCCGTCAGCGTGGTATCGTTTTTGTCTTCTTCAAGTTCGCCGACGAAAAGATACACGTTGGCGGGAAGCCGTGTGTGTTCCTTCGCAAAGGCTTCCTCACGCTGGAGCATGTACCCATTGCCATAGGTGAGCGTTGGGCTTCCCAGAATCAAAGTCTGGAACAGATCAGGTGCTTCCAGCATGGCGAAAATCCCGAACAGCCCGCCATACGAATGTCCCGCCAGAATTCGCTTCGATGGGTCGGCACGATACGTTTTCTCAATCATCGGGATGAGTTCATCCTTCAGAAATTTGAGGAAATTCCCCGAATCGCCATTCGGTGCCGGACGCTTATGCGCTTTCTCCATTGATGCTTGAACGTCCTCATCTCGAACCGGCGTCAGATCGGCGTCTCGTCGGGTAAAAGATTCGCGGAACGCTTCAATCGGATTGTCCCCTTCAGGATAGCCGATGCCGACCACAATAGCATCGGTTGTACTGCCACACCACGCCATCGGGCGAATGATGTCCGTGACCAAGCCGGAATACCAGTTGCCATCGAGTACATAGACGACAGCCCACTTTTCAGGCGTGTCGTTGAAGGGCCAGCTTTCGTCAGGAGACTTGGCATAACCCAGCGGCAGGCTGACGGTGATGCGATACTGCCTGCCGGTATGTTTCGAATCCATCATGTGCAATTCGCTGCCGAGTATGGTGGTCATCAAAATTTCCATTCACTTGTGCAGAGAATAATGAACACATTATCTATCTTTTCGGTAACACTCACACTTTGAGCAATATTTCACAAACAATCGTCGTCCCTTTTGTTGAACTTCACCGATTGGCGAAACAATACGCCCGCCGATACAATAGTTACACTTCGTTACAGTGTGTTGAACTGGTAGAAAGATACAAATTAGGGTTTATTGGTTATGACCGACTCTCCCCGCGAAGCCCGTGTTGAAAATCCACCGCCGGATTACAGCGGCTTGCGCATCGCGCTGGTTTCGGTGCTCATCATCATTACCCTGCTGCTGCTGTGGGAAGGGGCAAAGGCGTTTGGCGCGTCGAACAACTACGCCATCACCATCGGCAGCACTGAGATCGACCTGACTTTGCTCAACAACACTCAGCTTCCCCACCTCACCGATATTCTGCGTGCCTTTGGCGAACCCGCCCAGCGCAACGGACCGCCGCTCTACCAGAGCTTGATCGAATCCGCTGCCTTTACCCTGTGGGCGGCAGTACGTGGCTTTTTCCTCGGCGGTCTCATCGGCTTCGCGCTGGCGATTCTCTTTGCCCATTCATCCTTCATGCAGCGCGGCTTGCTGCCTTACGTGGTCGCCTCGCAAACTGTGCCCATTCTGGCAATCGCGCCCATGATCGTCATCTGGATGGGGCGTGTGGGCAACGTCGAGTTTGCCGTTCCCATCATTGCCGCCTATTTGACCTTCTTTCCGGTCACGATTTACACCCTGCGCGGTCTCACCTCTGTGCCACAGACGGCGCTGGAGTTGATGCAGTCGTATGCCGCCAGCCGTCGTGAAATCCTTTTCAAACTGCGCCTGCCCAACGCCCTGCCGCACATCTTCACCGCGCTCAAAATCTCGGCGACGGCAAGCGTGGTCGGCGCAATCATTGGCGAACTGCCGTCCGGCATTCAGACCGGATTGGGAATCGCCATTCTCAACTTCTCACGGTATTACAACCAGTCGCCGCCGCGTCTGTGGGCGACCATTCTTGCCGCCGGATTACTCGGCATCCTGTTTTTCGCCGTCGTCGCGCTGGTGGAGCGTCTCGTCGTTCGCTGGCGCGTGGAAGAGAGTAGTTAGAGCGGGACATTGTAAGTATGGGAGAGATAGTGACTCAGAATGAGCACGAGCTTTAAGAACGCGACGTAACGGAAGTGAAGCGGCTACAGTACAGTTTCATACAAAAGCTGACCGCTGATTGTTGAAAGCTAAAGGATAAAGACTTTGCCATCCATTATTAGCGTCCAGAACATGAATAAAACCTTCCGCGCGGCGGATGGGACAACTGTGAA
>DATGQJ010000793.1:0-3809 GCA_035304265.1 Oceanobacillus sp. | reverse complement strand
TCATTCTCGAAGAACAACGGGCGCTGCTCATTGGTGGTGTTCGCCATCGTGTCGAAATTGCCTGCCAGCACATCCACCAGCATTGTCTGATCGTCCTGATACGCCGTGCCAACAATTCGATCAATGTAGGGAAGTTGATTGCCCGCCGCATCTACCCAGTAGTAGTAAGGATTACGCTCAGCAATGAACTGCGTCCCCGTTCCCATCGGCTGGGTATAAATCCACGGGAACATCGTCGGATAGTTCACGTCACGGCTGATGACCGAGGGGTCGCCGCCCGGTCCAACTGCCGAATGCATCTGGAACAGCGATACCCAGTCTTCCGCGCCTTCCGTCTGAGCAATCAGTTCATCGATGTCGTCTGGATTGTAGTCGATGTGGAACTGCTGGAGATAATGCTTGGGACCTGTCACCAGCACGTGACCATCGAAGGTGCAGAGGTTGAGCAGAAACATGCCGTAAGGCACTTCAAACGTAATCGTGAAGGTGTAATCGTCGATCTTCTCGGCTACCGGTACGGTGCCACCCGGACTGAGGAAACCAGCGGGGAACGTACCGGAATTGAGTTCTTCATTGCCGAAAATGTCGTTGATGACGAACAGCGGGTCGTCGGCGGTAAACGGCTCACCGTCCGACCAACGCAAGCCTTCGCGCAGATGGAAGGTGTAAACCGTCGCATCCTCGTTTACATCGACACTTTCCGCAATATTGGGAACCCAGTCGGTGTAGGTCTCGTTCCAGTTGACCAGACCTTTCCAGAACGTGTAGAACACCATCTGGGCAGACCAGAACGAATCACCGACAAACGGATTGCGGAAGTCCCCACCGTAAGTGCCGATCTCCGACCACGGAAACTCGATCAAGCGCGGGTTCACGGGCAGGCGTTCTTCAACAGGCGGTAGTTCACCTGCTGCGACACGTTCTGCGAGCATCGGCGACTCATTGTATTGCATCTCCTGCGCCGCCGTCATATTGAGCGATAGAGCCAAAAGGGTAACGAGAACAAATAAGAGGGCAATTCGATGTTTCATCTAATATTCTCCTGATGCCTAAGCAATTGTTTACGAGTGCCAACGCTTCACGTGTGAATTCTGTGATGTCTCCTTTCTTCCGTTTAGCCGAAAATCACGTCTCAGTCGCAACTGAGCATCTTCAATGTGTGCTGAAATCAAGGATTGCCAGATTGGATATATCAGGGGATAGTTGGAGGGGACCCGTGTGTACTAAAAACATTGCCATTTCCAAAATAACCAATTTAAAGTTGTTGAGATTTAAAACAGCGAATAGGATGGGTCACCGTTGGTTATCACCAGTATCCAATCACCTGTGATAGAATTGTGAACAGTCACATAGGTTATACCATACAATTCGCGAATGATTCAAGCAATTGCTCAGTTTTGAGGTACAATTGGCGGCAGACGCACTCTCCATAAGCGAGAGATTTGCGTTGTATGCCGCAATTATCATGGTTAATTATTTGTGACTAGTCACACAAAGTTGTACAAAACGACTTTCAGAATTGCCGTTTAAGCTATGAAACCAAAACGCCCTACCCTGCGCGACGTTGCCCGTGAAGCGGGAGTCTCGTACCAGACAGTCTCGCGCGTCATTAACGATAACGCTCATGTCGCACCTGAAACCCGTGACCGGGTGTTGCAGGTCATCGAAACGCTTGGCTTCCGTCCTAACCGCGCGGCGCAGATTCTCCAAACCGAGCGCAGTCATACGCTTGAAGTGGTGATGCCTTATTTCGGCTTCAACCGTGTGCTGTATGACATGGCACGCGCGGCGAACCAGCTTGGCTATCACTTTGTGATCTCAGCCATCTCGTCTGAAGAGTTTCCCAAGACATTGCTCACAGCAAGATCGCGCCTCATCGACGGGCTTGTGCTGATTCCCATGATTCCGTTCAACGACAACTATGATGAACTGATCGAAATGACAGATGGACTCCCGTTTGTGCAGATCGGGGCGAAACTCGGCGCGAATTTACCGTCGGTGATATACGATCAGGCACGGGGAGCGCGACTGGCAACCCAGCACCTGATCGATCTCGGTCATCGGAAAATCGCCGAAATCAGCGGTCCACTGTTGAACTACGATGGCTGTGACCGCCACGAAGGATGGCGTGCGACGCTGGAAGACAACGGGATTGAACCGGGACCCAGCGTAGAAGGCGATTTCACGATTGACGGCGGCTATGCAGCAATGCGCCAACTTCTTGATAGCGGCGCGGAATTCACGGCAGTCGTGATCGGCAATGATTCGATGGCGTTCGGCGCACAGACGGCATTGCGCGAAAGCGGGATTCGGGTTCCCGATGACGTATCCGTCGTCGGGTTTGATGACCTACCTGAGTCTGCTCACTTTGTCCCTGCGTTGACGACTATTCGTCAGGATTTTACAGTTCTGGGGCGGCTCGCTATCGAGTACCTCATCAGCATGATTGAAAACCCGGAGACCCCGGTTCACCAGCGCGTTTTGTTGCCGAAGTTGATTAAGCGAGAAAGCACCCGCGCTGTTTGAGTCGTCCACCGTAGCATTGCGTATAAGCTCCGGCTAACCATAACCTCTCTTTAGTCGCCAGTTCGGAAAAACCTTCCAGATGTTGCGACTCTGCCACTTTTCCTGTCAAATGATCCACTGTCTAAGGTAATATTGACTTATCTTGGCGATAGTTTGGAAATAATTCACAAAGTCCTTACGCACTTTCTTATGCAAATCAATTTTAAATTAAGTTAGACACAATTTTCTTCGTGAGCGAGATGGCTGTAAACCCTATGCCTATTCCGTCGTCCACAGCAGTTTCGCCGATGAATGCAACGCCTCGTTTGGTCGCAAACCTACGTGCTGTGCCATTAATCGCCGATGAACTGATGCGTTGTGAAAACCTCGATACCCTCTTTCGGCGAACCATTGAGCTAATCCGCGCTCACTTAGGTGTAGAACGCTGCGCCTTGTTCCTCGTTGAAGGTGTCAATCTTTGCGGCACTTACGGTACGACGATTGATGGCAACATCATAGACGAAAGCGCACAGCGTTTTCTTTTTGAGTCGTGGAAATATCACTTTCAGCTATTGAAGCCTGAAGATTCGCGCTGGATCGTTGTCGAAGAAACGCGGAAAACGTGGACGGGTGAAAGCACAGCCCCGGTAGGCGACGGTTGGATCGCAGTCACGCCCATTTATTCAGGCAACGAGTTGATCGGGGTCTTCGTAAACGATAGTGCGATTTCCAACAGCCCCATCGACCTCGATACTCAGGAAGTTATCGCGGTCTTCGGCTCATTGCTCGGCAGCATTATCGAGCGTAAACGCGCAGAAGATGCCTTGCGCAAGGCAAACGAGGAACTGGAAAGCCGCGTTCACGAACGCACGATTGAACTTGAACGCTCCAATGCAGCTTTGCAGGACGAAGTATGGGAACGTTTCGCTGCCCAAGAAGCTTTAGCAGCAGAGAGAGCCTTCTTACGCACCCTTATCGACAACATTCCGGACTACATTTTCATCAAGGATACAGAGCGACGGTTTCTCATCAGCAACATCGCCCATGCCCAATCTGTCGGACTCTCCGATCCCAATGAACTCATCGGCAAGACCGCCTACGACTTCTTTCCCCACAACCTTGCCTTGCGTTTCGACGCGGATGACAGGGATGTCATTCAGAGCGGGAATCCACTGATCGGGGTGGAACGGATCACACTCGACGCTCAAGGCAATCGCATCTGGGCTTCTACAACCAAGGTTCCGCTCCGGGATGCTCAAGGAAATATCATCGGCTTGGTGGGAATCAGCCGCAATATCACGGAT
>DATGQJ010000792.1:0-2544 GCA_035304265.1 Oceanobacillus sp. | reverse complement strand
GTGGGTGACAGGCTCACGCTGATCGAAATCAGCGACGCGGGAACGCCCGAAGCACCACAGTTACAGGTGCGGATGCTGGCGGGCGCAGTCGAGCAGGATGCATTGCAACAGGCACTCGCGCAAATGCTCAATCTGCACGTG
Source organism: Oceanobacillus sp. (assembly GCA_035304265.1). Lineage (GTDB taxonomy): Bacteria > Chloroflexota > Anaerolineae > Aggregatilineales > Phototrophicaceae > Flexifilum. The sequence continues at coordinate 2,403 of DATGQJ010000792.1, read as the reverse complement.
GATCTCACACCGTTCTACGAATTCGCCCGGACTGATACTATTTTGTGGAATACGGTACAGCGCCTTTACGGACTGCGCACCTTCGCCTCAGACAGCATGTTTGAAGCGTTGGTCATGTGCATCATCGAGCAGCAAATTTCGCTCAGAATGGCGCACGCGGCGGAGCGTGCGTTGTTGGCGTGGGCAGGAGAATCCATCGACTATGAAGGCGAGACTTATTACGCCTTCCCAACGCCGGAACATCTGGCGGCTGCGACGGTGGACGACCTGAAACCGATGAAAATCACCTTCCAACGCATGGCACGGATTCTCGACATCGCGCGGAACGTGGCGGAAGGCACGCTCGATCTTGAAGGTCTGCGCCATCTGCCGCCCGACGAGGCGTATACGACGCTTCGGCAGATCAAAGGCGTGGGACACTGGACGGCAATCTGGACGATGATCAAGGGGATGGGATATTACGGCAATTTTGGCAGCGCCGACGTGGGACTGCGGGCGGCAGTCAATCGCTACTACTTCGGGCAAAGCGGAAAAGCCGCGCGGGATGTGGTGGATTCGCTGTTTGCCCGTTACGCGCCCTTTGATGGTTTCGCCGCATTTCACACGCTCATGCGCTGGGCGCTGGAAAATTACCCGTTCATTTGATGTTGAGTCCGCCACAAATATGCCGCCGGACTGGTTTATTTCGTCACCTGATAGGCGACTGCGACTTCGCCCTGAAACCCGCCGAGCGAATGGCTCACCAGCACGAAGTAAGTGCCGGTAGACGGAAGTTGGAAATCGATAATCACCGAATCCGCGCGTTGATCGTAGTCGTCGTTTGCCGCCAGCACGTCGCCGTCTTCGTCCAGCAGCACCAACAGCGGGTCAACATTGTCACCGGGTCTCCCCTGCGCGACAATCGAGACCACCTGATTGCGCTCACCCTCTAGCTCGAACTGGTGAATAACCCCCTGATTCATTCTGACGAACTGGGGTTCGCTGTCCACCAATGCGTCGTGTTCAATCCTGTCGGTTTCTATCAACTGCATGAAGCGATAGTAATCCGGCGCGGCGGCTTCCTCATCGTCCATTTCGGTATTGATGATGGCACGGTATATAAACAGAACCGGATCGTCAGGCGCTTCGGCGATAGCAGCGTCCAGATCGTCCAGCGCATTCTCGTAATCTTCAATCAAGCCATAAAGCTGCGCACGACTAAAGTACAGTTCGACGCTGGGATTGAGGTCGATTGCTTCTGTGTAATCGGCGATTGCTTCTTCGTAGCGTTCAAGGTTGGAATAAATGTCGCCGCGTAGATTGTAGAGCACCGCCCCATACTGTGGATTATCGGGCATGAGGTCGATTGCCTGCTGGATGTCCGCCAGTGCGCTGTCGGCATCATCACGTCCCAGATGGCTCAATGCCCGCAGATAGTAGCCCTGACTGTAGGTGGGGTTCAGCAGAATGAACAGACTGAAATCCAGCAGCGCCTTGTCATAATCCCTCGCCTCAAATGCATTCACGCCGGTATCCATCAGTTCCGGTGCGAGCGCAACGGGCTGTGGCTGTTCTGTGGGGGTGGGCTGCTGCGCGTAAGCCGGAATCGCAGCCAACAACATGATGATCAAAACGACGAGGATAAATTTACGCATGGCAGCGTTCCCGTAAAATTCAGGCGGTGATTAACTCTATTATCACCGATCTTTGCGAACTTTGCGCCTTTGCGGTTCAAATTTAGTGTCCTGCCGCCTCATATTCCCGATACCACTCGCCGAGCGCGGCTTTGGCGCGGCTGCGGGGGACAAGATAGGTTCCGGTTGTCCAGCCCTGATTGGGAATCTGGCGGTAGGGGAAAGCGTTGGCGTCGCGGGCGAGTTCGCTTTCGATCCACGCGACCAGCTTGCGACGACTCATCACCACCAGCAGCCCATCGGCGTAAATGTGGACGTAAAAATCGGCGTCGGTATGCCATGGACCGCCGGGAGTCTGCCGTTCGATACTTGAATACCGTTCAATAGCGAGGTTTTCGGTGTCGTGGCGGGTGTAGGAGCTTTCACACTTCACTTCGATGAACTGCACGACGCCACCGCCGCGCACGATCATCAGGTCGCCCATGTAGTAGAAGAAGGGGTCTTCCTGTACGTCTCGGACTTCCAGAACGTCACCGCGCCGCTCGAACCACTGTTTCACCCAATCCGCCAGCGCGAAAGACTGCTCGCGCTTCTCTGGAAAACTATACGGCAGCATGACGTTTGTACCCGATTCACTCTCCAACGTGATGGTGTTGTGATCAACCTCACCCCCGTCTCGCTGCGCTCGACTCCCCCTCTCCACGCAGTGGAGAGGGGGTTGGGGGGTGAGGTTTATTTCATTCAAACATTTCTCAGTGCCAGCACCTCGATTGCCGGGGTACGATCACCG
>DATGQJ010000791.1:0-4313 GCA_035304265.1 Oceanobacillus sp. | reverse complement strand
CCTACCCGCCGGACTCTTCCATCATCATGTCCGCTGAGAGGGCTGCGTAGAGAAAAGCCTCGACTTCCGCGCGGAGTTCGGTACATGCCGGGTCTTCGTCGGGGATGACGGCGGGAGCAAGCATCATCATGTCACCCTCTTCCATCATCTCCCCTTCTTCTTCCATCATTTCGCCCTCTTCCATCATCTCGCCTTCTTCCATCATCATCATGGCATCGAACAAGGGAGCGTACTGCCCCTGCTCGAAGGTCGAGACATCCATCATGGATTGGAAACCGTAGTCATGTTCAGCAAGATAGAGCAGTAAGATGGTGGTCGAATCGCAGGTGTGGGTCATCATTTCGTCCTGCGCGGTCACGGGTGCGATCAGCACCAGCCCGGCAATTGCCGCCAGCACCAGTAAAGCAATACGGGTACGCATAACACATCTCCTTTTGCAAAATAGGTAAATGTCCAGAAGGGACAGTAGGAGATGTAACAGGCGCACCTAACGCAGACGTTACGCGAAGGTTACAGGGAGATTACGCGGGCAGCGTGAAGGTGAAAGTCGTTCCCTGCTGTGGATCGCTGGTCGCGGTAATCGAACCGCCGTGCGCTTCGATGAACCCACGCGCGATTGCCAGCCCAAGTCCAGTACCACGATAACCGCTGCTGCTCCGCGCTCGTGAACGCTCGCCACGATAAAACCGCTCGAAGATGCGCGGCAGTTCTTCCTGTGGAATGGTCGAACCCGTGTTGTGGACGCTGATTTCCAGATGGCGTTCGAGGCGGCGCACCTTGAGCGTGACCTCTCCGTCTTGTGGTGTATGGTGAATGGCGTTATCGAGCAGGTTATACAAGACTCGCTGAATCTTGTCCGGCGCGACGTTGACCAGCGGCAGCTCCGGCTCGATTTCGCTGATCACCGAGACCGATTTCTGTGCCGCCCTTGCGCTGACGCTGCCAAGCGTGGTGGTGATCAAATCGGGCAATGAGGTTAGCTTGCGCGTCAGATTGGAATGCCCCGCGTCCATCTGCGCCAGTTCAAACAGATCGTCAATGAGCGTGCCAAGATGTTCGATCTCGGCGTGAATTTGCTGGCGATAACGCCGCACCGTTTCCGGGTCAGAGACCACGCCATCGAGCATTGCCTCGTTCATTGCCCTCACCGAAGCAAGCGGCGTCCGCAAGTCGTGCGACGCCCACGCAACCAGATCACGGCGGCTCTGTTCGAGCAGGCTTTTCTCACGGTCTACGTTTTCGAGCGCCTGCGCCATCTGGTTGAACAGTGTCGCCAACCGCGCGAGTTCGTCTTTCCCTTCTGCCGGAATGCGGGTCGTTAAATCCCCCTGTCCAAGTCGTTTCGCCGCGTCGCCAAGCTGTTCGATGCGCTCAGTCAGCGAACTGGCGATCAGCCCTGCCGAAATCGCGGCGATCAAGCCCGCAAACACCAGCAAGGCAGTCGTAAGTACCAGATCGTGCTGGCTGATGAACATCATCTTGGCGGTCACAAAGACGTTGATGAGCACCAGCAGCACCGTCAGCAAAATGATAGCGATCAGCGAATAGCGCAGGCTGGCAAACCGCTGGAGCAACCGCCGCTTGTAGAGGAAATACACCCCGCCGACGGTGATGCCGCCGCTGCCACTCATGATGAAGAACAACAGTTGTACGTCCTGCGAAGGTGGATTCAGCAGCGGGACAAAAACCAGCATTGCCGCCACGTATGCCAGCAGCACCGTACCAATCAGCGCCAGAACGGGGAAAACGTTAAGCCGGGACAAATTTGTACCCTACGCCGCGAACAGTTTGAATGTAAGTCGGTTGAGAGGGGTCGGGTTCGATTTTCTCACGCAGCCGCCGGATGTGGACGGTCACGGTACTATCGTCGCCATCGAAATCGTAACCCCACACCTGATTGATTAACTGATCGCGGGTCAACACTTGTTCCGGGTGACGGGCGAACAGCCACAACAGGTCAAACTCTTTGGCGGTGAGCAAAACGGGTTCACCGCGCAGCGTGACCACTCTTCTCAGCGGGTCAATGTGCAGATCGGAAAACGTAAGCGGCTGCTGCACAGCATCGTTGCCGGAAGAGGCACGGCGCAGCACCGCTTTCACCCGCGCCACCAGTTCACGCGGGCTGAACGGCTTGACCACGTAATCGTCCACGCCGAGTTCAAAGCCCATGATCCGGTCTACTTCGTCGCCGCGCGAGGTGAGCATGATGATCGGCAAATCGGCGTATCTGCCCTGAAATTCCGGCGAGTTGCGTAACGTGCGGGTCAAACTGAAGCCGTCCATCTCAGGCAGCATGATGTCCAGCAGCATCAAATCCACCGGATGCTCGCGCAGCGTATCCAGCGCTTGAAGTCCGGTCTCAGCCTCGACCACCTGAAAGCCGTCCAGTTCCAGATAGCGCCGCACGACATCGCGCAGGGTGTGTTCGTCATCCACGATAAAAATCGTCTGTGCTTTCACCATAGGTCATTATCGCCAGCAGGATTACGGACAGATTACGGCGCGTTATTCCGCGACCCGAACACCCACTTCGTCGAGATGCAGCAGCAGATCGGCAGGATCTTGATAGACGCGATATGCGCCTGCGCGTTCAAGCTCCTGTTCGCCATAACCGCCGGAAAGCAGCCCCACGCCCAACGCCCGCGCTCGCCGCGCCGCCAGCAAGTCCCACACGCTGTCGCCAACGACGACGGATGCGCTGATAGCAACACCCAGTCGTTCGGCTGCGGCGAGAAAGAGATCAGGGTCAGGTTTCGCATAAGGGACTTGATCGCGCGTGACAATGGGAACAGATTTGGGGACTTCCAACAGGTCAAGGACAGGCTGCGCGGTTTCGAGCCGTCCGCTGGTGGCAATTGCCCACGGAACGCCAAGTTGCGTCAAATAGGTGAGCAGTTCGCGTGCGCCCGGCAGCACCCGCACCTGCGAGGCGAGACGCGCGTAGGCTTCGGCGTGGAGGCGTTGGATATGGGTGACTTCTTCGGGCGGCAGTTGATGTCCGGTTTCACGCAAGAGGGCGTTCAGAAACAAACCGCCGCTCATCCCGATGCGGCGGTGAATACGCCAGACCGAAAGCGGAATGCCCGTATCTTCCAGCGCCTCGCGCCATGCCAACACATGCTGGTAAACGCTGTCCACCAGCGTCCCGTCGAGATCGAACAGAAACGCCTGTTCGCGCCGTTCTTCGCTTTGAGCCATCGTCTACCCCTTGTCTCTCTTGATGTATAAGATGACGCATTCGCCAGTAGATGACAAGGGGAAGCGGCGTTATATCATGCGGTGATGATCCAGTCGAGCAAAGGTGTCACCGAAAATCATACCGCGAACGTGGTTGCTGTGTAAGAAACTGGCGGGGAAGCCGATTTTGAAAGCAGCCACCTTTTCCAGTTCCGCCATCTGCTCGTCGGTCAGGCGAAAATCGAGACAACCGAGATTGTCCTCAAGTTGTTTTTCGGTGCGGCAGCCGAGGATGGGAATCACGTTTCCCGGCTGCTGGCGTACCCAGTTGATCGCCACCTGCGCAGGTGTGCGCCCAATCTCTCGCGCCAGCTTGACGACGCATTCACCTGCCGCCAGTACCCGCTCGCTCACGCGGGATTCGCGGCGCGGTTCGTCGCTTGCCGTGCTGTATTTGCCTGTCAACGCGCCGCTTTCAAGCATTCCCCACGGCAAAATGGCGAGATCATGTTCTCGCGCCATTGGCAGAATGTCGCGCTCCACGTCACGGTCAAACAGCGAATAGGGAATCTGGATACCAAGGGGACGTGTCCAGCCGAAATCCTCCGCTTTTGCGATAGCATACGACACCACCCACGCCGGCGTATCCGAGAAAGAGAAGTACAACACCTTCCCCACACGGATCAAATCATCCACGCCGCGCAGCACTTCTTCTACCGGCGTGACGTAATCCCACATATGCAGATAGAGCATGTCGATGTAATCGGTGTTGAGACGACGCAGGCTGTTTTCGACGGAGCGGTGCATACTCTTGCGCGAATTGCCGCCGAGATTCGCGTCATTTGCGTTGCCGGTGGTTAGGCGAAGTGTGTATTTGGTCGCCACCACGAAGCGATCACGCTCGGCATGAATACATTCCCCGACGATCTGTTCACTCGTGCCGTTGGTGTAATTATTGGACGTGTCAATGAAGTTGCCGCCCGCCTCGGCAAAACGCTCGAAGATTCGGCGGCTGGTGGCTTTGTCTGCGCCCCATCCCCAATCGTCGCCAAAGGTCATCGTGCCCAGACACAATTCAGACACGCGCAAACCACTTTTGCCTAATAAACGAAGTCGCATGATCTCTCCTTAAAAAA
>DATGQJ010000790.1:0-3757 GCA_035304265.1 Oceanobacillus sp. | reverse complement strand
GCCCCAACAGCTTGCCAAGCGCCGCCAGCAAACCACCGCCGAATTGCTGTATCCACAGCGGAATACCGGGCAAATAGGTTTCGGCAAGTTGGAAGTGCAGCCCTAACAGCAGCGGATTTTTCGCAATACCGTGCCGGGTGGTTTTGCCGTCCGCCGCTAACCCGTAGCTAACCCGCAGCGATTGCTCGAAGATACGGGCGGGTCGGACTTCGGTAGTGAAGGTTACGGGACTATTCGATGCGTTGTAAAACCGGTGTTTCGCTCTCAGCGGCACCAGCGCCGACTCGCCCGCTCTGAGGATGAGATGCTGCCCGTCGAAAATCAGGTCAAGCTGCCCGTCCAAGACCTCGAATCGTTCGGTAAAGGTGGTGTGGTAATGCAGCATGATGCTGCCGCCGGGTTCGAGTTCCACCTGCAAGAGTAGATATTCACCACCCGTTTCCGACGCTGTTTTCAGAAACGTGATGCGGTCTTTGAGCACCGGATTTTCGATGACACGGGTGGTGGACATGGGATAATTCATCTCGTAGCGCCCCTCTCCTACGTAAGAAGCGAGGAGAGGGGAGAATAAAGACGAGGGAGTTATGGTCGCCAGGGATATTTCTGGAAGTCCGGCGAACGTTTCTCGTTGTAGGCGTTGCGCCCTTCCTGTCCCTCTTCGGTCATGTAAAAGAGCATGGTCGCGTCGCCAGCAAGCTGCTGAAGTCCGGTCTGCCCATCCACGTCGGCGTTAAATGCCGCCTTGAGCATTCGAATGGCGATTGGGCTATGGCTGAGGATGGTCTGCGCCCACTCCACGCCTTCTTCCTCAAGGCGATCAATCGGGACAACCTTATTGACCAAGCCCATTTCAAGCGCTTCCTGTGCGTTGTACTGGCGGCACAGATACCAGATTTCACGCGCCTTCTTCTGCCCGATGATACGAGCGAGATAGCTCGCGCCATAGCCGCCGTCGAAGCTGCCCACGCGCGGACCGGTTTGCCCGAAAATCGCGTTATCGGCGGCAATCGTCAGGTCGCAGACCACGTGCAACACGTGACCGCCGCCAATCGCATAACCCGGAACTAAGGCGATCACAGGCTTGGGAATGGTGCGGATGATGCGCTGCAATTCGAGCACGTTCAGGCGATCTACGCCGCCTTTCTGACTTTTGTAGCCTTCGTCACCGCGAATCTTCTGGTCGCCGCCGGAGCAGAAAGCGTACTTGCCATCCTTCGCGGGTCCGTTGCCTGTAAGCAAAATCACGCCCACGCTGGTGTCCATCCAGACATCACGGAACGCCTCGATCATCTCGTCAATGGTTTCGGGGCGAAAGGCGTTGCGCACTTCAGGGCGATTGAAGGCGATCCGCGCCATACCATCGGCTTTGTGATAAGTGATGTCCGTATATTGTTTTACTTCAACCCAGTTAACCATGAACTCTCCTTATTTACATTGTGGGCGTCTCGCCCCTACAAAACGTTGTTGGCAACAGTGGTTTTCAGGCGTTCCACCACACGGCTGACGATTTGATTGCGTCGGGCAAGGTCGTGTTCGGCGTTGGTCGGCACTTCGATGATGGTTGAATTCTGTGACGCCAGACTTGCCGCAAACGCATTTCGGAAAGATGAAATGTCTCCTGCCTGCACGTAATCCAGCCCGTACATCTGCGCGGCGTGTTCAAAGGTCAATCCGTGCGGCGTGACGAATAAATCGGTGAACGGCGGGTCAAACTTCGCAACCGGCAGGCGATGAAAAATGCCGCCGCCATCGTTGTTGATGACCACAATCGTCGCCTTGATGCCAAGCCGCTTGATCGCCAGCAGACCGTTCATGTCGTGATAAAAGGCGAGATCACCCGTCACCAGCGTAAGCGGCAAGTTGGGACGCGCCGCTCCCGCGCCAAGCGCCGATGAAATCGTGCCGTCAATGCCGCTTGCGCCGCGATTGGCGAATACGCGCAAGGCTTTGGTGTTCGGCTTTCCGAACTGATCCAGATGGCGCACGGGCAAGCTGCTGGCGACGAACAGCATGGCGTGATCGGGCAGCAGGTCTACCACGTCCGCCAGCACCGCGCCATCGAAATAGGTGTTATTCGTCAGTTCGTCGTCGATCACTTCCCACGCTGCCGCCTCTGCCCGCGTGAACTGCTCGATCCACGCCTCATCGATTGCTCTGGTCGTAGCGTGAGACAGTTGTTGGGCGACACGCTCGGCGAGGGCATACGGCTCTGCCCAGATGAAATGGGAAATGCGGTGATTGGGGTCGCGCCACTGCCCATCGGCGCTGATGGCGATTCGCGCTGATAGGGTGATCTGGTTGAGGTAATCGTCAAGGGTTTGCGACGTGGGCGCAGCGCCAAAATGCAGCACAACGTCGGGCGATTCCCAAGCCGCCGCTTTCAGAAAGGTATCATAGCCGCCGATGACGCGCTTGATTTTGGGGTGAAAGCGCACGCCGGACAGTGGATCGGCAAGCACAGGAAAGCCGCTCGCCTCTGCCAGATCCGCAATCGCGTGATGAAACGAATCCCCGACGTGACGCGGACCGCAGACGATTATGCCGCGTCGCGCTTCCCGGATGGCATCGGCAACGAGGCGGACTTGAGATAGCGTAGGCGAAAACTCGGAGCGCGAAATCGTCGTGAAAGGGTTATCCACTCGCTCGTCCGGTATTTCATGCAAATCGCTTTCGATATAGGTTGGCTCAAGCGGCTTGCGGAAGGGAAAATTGAGATGCACCGCGCCTTTGACCGTCGCGCCCATCATGCCGTTCGCCGTCGCATAGGCACGATTCGCCAGCGTCCGCAAACTGCGAATCAAGACGGCGGGCGGCTGCGCTTCCGGCAGCGCCACGTCCACCGACCACAACACGTGATCGCCGTACATCTTGATTTGATCGACAGTCTGGTTCGCGCCGCTGTCGCGCAGTTCGTGCGAACGATCCGCCGTGAGGACGATCAAGGGCACGCCGGAATAATGCGCTTCGATAATGGCGGGGTAAAAGTTCGCCGTCGCCGTGCCCGACGAGCAAAGTATGGCGACGGGCTGCTCGCTGGAGAGCGCCAGACCGAGCGCGAAAAAGGCGCAGCTACGCTCGTCAATCAGTGAATAAACCGTGATTTCAGGCTGCTCGGCAAGGGCAATCGCCAGCGGGGTCGAGCGCGAACCGGGGGCAATACAAGCCGCGCGAAGTCCGCTCCGCGCCAGTTCCTGCACAAAGACTTTCGCCCACAGCAGATTACGGTTAGGCGCTTCCATCGGTCACTCCCAACGCCGTCAACAAGGGCTTGAACTTCCAACCGGTTTCTTCCCATTCTTTGTCGGGATCGGACTCGGCGACGACGCCCACGCCCGCATAAAGCCGTGCCCGATTTCCGGCGCTGACCGCAGAGCGAATGGCAACCGCGAACACACCATCACCGTTCGCGTCCACCCACCCCACCGGAGCGGCATACCAACCGCGTTCTTCGGTCTCAAGCTGGTCAATCGCCTCTAAAGCAGCGCGGCGCGGCGAGCCACCGAGCGCGGGTGTCGGGTGCAGTTCGCCCACGAGGTCGAGCACGTCGAAATGGGTTTCCAGTTCGGCACGAACCGGGGTGTAAAGATGCTGGATGTTTTGCAGGCGATAAATCTGCGGTTGATCGGGAACGTCCATCGTTTTCGCGTAGGGGCGTACCCGTTCGCGCACTGCCGACACGACAAAAGCGTGTTCCTGCCGATCTTTGGGGCTGTCCAGCATTTCCTGCGCCAGCGCGTCGTCCTCTTCTGGCGTCGCC
>DATGQJ010000789.1:0-3973 GCA_035304265.1 Oceanobacillus sp. | reverse complement strand
GGAACATATGACCAGACGAAGGAACTGGCGGCGAAATTCGCCAAGCGTCAGGGCATCTTTCTGGATCGTGGGATCAAGAGTGTCGCCGCGATTGAGGCGATGAAAACGCTGGCATACGAGATCGCGGAAGAACTCGGCTATATCTATGAAGACGATCAACGCTGGCGCTCGCCGGATTGGTTCATTCAGGGCGTAAGCGGCGGCATGGGACCCATCGGCGTCGGCAAGGGCTTCCGCGAGATGTACGATTTCGGCTTGGTAGACAAAATGCCAGCGTTGGGTATCGTGCAGTCGTCTGGCTGTGCGCCGATGGTCGAAGCGTTCAACCGCAATCAGCGTATTGCAACCCCTATCGAAGACCCGCGTACCGTCATCGCTACGCTTGCCACAGGCAACCCCGGACGCGCCTACGAACTCCTCTATGACTACGTAGACGAATATGGCGGGCATTTCGTCTCTGCCAGCGACGAAGAGGCGTTCAATGCCATTCGCATCCTTGCCCGTAATGACGGCATCTCCGTCGAACCGGCAGTCGGCGTCACCTTTGCCGGACTCTTCAAGATGGTGCAGGAAGGCATCGTCAAGCCGGATGACGTGGTGGTGGTCAATTGCAGCGGTCACAGTATGCCCGTCGAAACCCACATCCTTGACGAGCAGTGGCAGCGTTCGATTGATCTCTCGCAGCGTTCCAATACGCCCGTACTGCCCAAAGAAGGCTTGCTCACCGCGCTCGATCAGATGGATGCCCAATTACGGCGCGTGACTGTGATCGAGGACAACGTGGATGCAGCACGCCTGATTCAAAGGCTTTTGCAAGCGCGAGGCGCTTACGACGTACAATTAGCACATAACGGCGAAGCAGGACTCGAACTCATTCGCGCCATGCAGCCCGATCTGGTCATCACCGATTTGATGATGCCGGATGTCGATGGCTTCGAGGTGATCGACACCATGAAAACCGACCCGCAGCTTGCCACTATCCCGATTGTCGTCATCACCGCGAAAGAGTTAACGGCACGCGAACGGGCGCGGTTGAAGGATCAGGTCAATCTGCTTCTGCAAAAAGGCTCAACGATTGACGAAGAAATTGTCGAAAATATCGTCCACAAGTTCGAGTAGAATGGAATAAACCGGAATCGTGGGAAACATGAACCTGCGAGACAGCGACTCTATGACGGCTTCAGTGATGAACAAAACGCTCAACAGCTCGCCGAGAACGATCCTCTACATCGAAGACGACGCTGCAAGTCGCTCGCTGGTCGAGCGAACGCTGCGACATGCAGGCTACCGTGTGCTCGTGGCAGAGCGCGGGCTGGAAGGAATCGATCTTGCCCGCCGCGAAGAGCCGGATTTGATTCTGACCGACATCAATTTGCCTGATCTCACCGGACGCGAGATCACGACCATGCTGCGGAGCGAGATCCGCTTCCAGCGAACGCCGATTGTGGCGCTCACCGCGCAGGTGCTTCGTGATCAGCGTGAGATGGCGATGGCTGCCGGACTCACAGGTTATCTGACCAAGCCTCTGGATGTCGAAGCATTACCCGGACAGGTGGAATATTACCTCAGCGGCGGTCAAGACATCATCGACTCGACGGCGCTGAACGAGGCACATACCCGCTACGCGCAGGAAATCGTGCTCAAGTTGGAAGGGCGTATCCGCGAACTGGAAACCCTCAACGCCGAACTGCGCCGCCTTGACCGCATGAAGGACACCTTCATTCAGGTCACGGCGCACGAACTCCGCACCCCTCTGACTCTGGTCTACGGCTACAGCCGCCTGATGGAAGACAACCCCAATCTCGGCGCTCTCATGAAGCAGGACTCCGGCACGCGAATGCTGGTCGAAGGCATGGGACACGCCATCGGGCGAATGCAAAGCATCATCAACGAAATTTTGACCGTCAGCCGCATCATCACCAACCGGATCGATCTCTCGATTGGTCCTACCAATATGGGCGACATTGTGGAGCGGGTGATACAGGGCTACGCCGACGCGCTCAAACAGCGCAACATCACCGTCAACTTCAACAAGGCTGACTGGCCCGAACGGATGCGTGCCGACTGGGAACTGATGGAACTGGTGATGCGCAACCTGTTGAGCAACGCCATCAAGTACACACCCGACGGCGGCAAGGTCGATCTGGTTGCCCGCGTGGAAAACGGGGATACGCTGCGTTTCAGCGTCAAAGACACGGGCATCGGCATTCGCAAGGATGACCTTCGGACGATTTTTGAACGCTTCACCTCCACCTCCGATCCGCAGTTTCATTCCACCAGCAAGACGGCGTTTCGCGGCGGCGGTATCGGTCTCGGTCTAGCGGTTTCAAAAGGCATCATCGAAGCACATGGCGGACATATCTGGGCGGAGAGTCCCGGCCACGACCCGGAGAAATGTCCCGGTAGTGAAATCATCGTGGTGATGCCGATCACTGCGCCGGGTTTCGCGGGCTAAATTTGTGCGTCTGGTCAAACCTTCATCGCGAGCGCAGGGGCTTTCTGCTGCACTGTTAACGCCGCTTTTCCTCGGTGTCGCTCCAATTCTGGGCAAGATGGCGATCACCGCCGGGGTTGATCCCTTCAGCGTTGCCGCACTGCGCACCGTCGTGGCGGTAGTGCTGCTGTGGGTCATCTACCTTCTGTTCTTCCGGCGCTACATCTACATTTATCCGGCTGGCTTGTTAGGCTGCATTGTCGTCGGCGTGATCAACGGCGTAGGTTCGCTGTTCTTCTATGCCGGGCTTGGGCTGCTGGATGCATCGCTGGCGCAGTTACTCAACGGGATGTATATCGTCTTTGCGGTGCTGATGGCGCGGATCGGCGGCGAACCCGTCAATTTCCGTATCCTGCTGCGTGTGGCGCTGGCGGTCATCGGCATCATCATGATCACGGGCTTGGGTGACGCGCCGATCAACTGGCTTGGCGTGGGGCTAATGCTGGCAAACGCCCTGATGTTCGCCGGAACGGTGATTCTCAGTCAGTACGTGATGTACGAAATGCCGTCTTCCACCGCCACGCTTTACATCCTGACGACGATGGGGGTGGTTGTCGTGATGGTCTGGGCGGCGGCGGGCAACCCCTTGCCTCCGAACGTTCTCGAAGTCGCAAGCGTTCCCATCATTCTGCTGGGCATCACGACGGCATTTTCGCGTATCGCCATGTTCGCCAGCGTGCAAGTGTTGGGCAGTTTGCGAACGGCGGTGATCGCCGTTGCCGAGATCGGCGTCGCGTTGATGCTGGCATTTCTGGTGCTGGACGAACGCTTAACCCCTGCGCAGTGGATCGGCGTGGGCTTGTTGATCGGCGGCTTATTGCTGCTGCGTGCGCGTGATCTTAAGCCGCACAGTTTCAACCTGAGCACGCTGCTGGTACGCGACGTGGCGAGCATTCAATTTCAGCGCATCGCCTTTCACCGCGCTTTTGGCACCCGCGAACTCGACAACGAATTTGGCGTGATGAGCGAAATCACCACCAGCGAAATGCAGGCGATTGCCAAGATGATGGGTGCGAAAGACGCGCCCGTTGATCCGTTTCCGCTGGTGCGCAACACCTACTTCAACGCCGGAGTGGACCTCGCATCCTTCCTCGATTCCGCTGAAAAAGGCGGCGACAAGCCGGAACAGAGCTAGCCTTACTGCTCTGCAAAACGCTTGAGCTTGTCAGGATTCATCACGGAGAAGATGCTGTGAATCTTGCCCTCGCGCACGTCGAAGGTGACGACGTGCGCCGGTTGGTCGTCCATAAAGGCGACCAAGCCGTGCTGTCCGTTGATGGGTATGATTTGATAGGTGAACTGAGACGACCACTTACGGAATGCGCCGACGAACAATCGGGCGACTCGTTCGGCGCCGACCACAACGTTTCGGACGGCGCTGACTTTGCCGCCGCTGTCGGTAGCCGCGCTGACATCCGGAGCCAGCAGCGCCAGCAACTGCGATACATCACCGCCGATGCACGTGTCTAAAAACTGCTC
>DATGQJ010000788.1:0-6642 GCA_035304265.1 Oceanobacillus sp. | reverse complement strand
TCAGGGTGGCGCAGGGCGTTTGTTAGTTGAAGCGCTGCATCAATGGTTTCGCGATTGCAATATCGAGCAAGTCGTTGTGTCGGTGCATCCACGCCTTCCGGTTGAGCAGGCGTTCTGGCGGGCGTTGGGTGCAGTCAAATGAATGGAAATACTGTGAATGAGGTAACGATTCGTCCTGCCAGACCGGACGATGTAGATTCAATTGCGCGGCTCTGGGAGGCGTTGGTTGAATATCATCGCGAACGTGACGCCGATTTGCCACCCGCTGCTCATCAGGGGGCGATGCGCTATGCTCGCAGGTTGATCGATCAACTGGATAACCCGACCACGCGGGTACTCGTCGCCGTACATGATTCGCAAGTTGTCGGCTATGTGCTCGGTGTGGTGGTAGACTTAGCGCCTGATATTTTCGCGCAGGAGCCAAGCGGTTTTCTGGCAGATATTTATGTGGACACGGCGCTGCGTAGAAAAGGCATTGGCAGAGCGCTGGTCGAGGAACTAGTGAACTGGTTTCGGGAAAATGGACTGCGCTATTTTGAATGGCACGCTGCTGTCCAAAATACAGAAGCGATTGCGTTCTGGCGGGCGCTAGGGGGGCGAGAGGTCATGCTGCGAATGCGGGCGGATTTCGAGCCATCAGGCAACGTAGCACGCAGCGACAACTCACAAAGGATAAACAGTAAACGATGACTGAACTGCTTTATCAAACCGATAGCTACGTCAAGGAATTTACAGCCACAATTACCTCGCTGGCTGAGGAGCAGCATGGTGTCCTGTTGGACAAAACCGCGTTTTATCCCGGAGGTGGTGGTCAGCCCAATGACGAAGGCAAGCTAATCGTCAATGGGGTGACTTACCGCGTGACGAAAGTAGAACGCGGCAATGTTCACATCCTGGACGGCGATCAGCTACCCGCTGTCGGCTCAACTGTACAGGGCGTATTGGATTGGGATCGCCGCTATCGGCTGATGCGTACCCACACGGCGATGCATATCTTATGCGGGGTGGTCTGGCGCGACTACGGGGCAAGCGTGACGGGTGGCAACATGGAGCCGCTCAAGGGACGTATGGACTTCGAGTTCGAGCGTCTGCAAAAAGAACTTGTCTCCGAGATTGAGGAAAAGATCAACGCTGAAGTTGCCGCCGCGCGGGAAGTCAAGGTGCGTATCCTGCCACGTGAAGAGGCTTTCCAGATTCCCGATCTCATCCGCACGAAGATCAATTTGCTCCCCGAAGGTATTTCCGAAGTGCGCACTGTCGAAATCGTTGGTCTCGACCTTCAGGCAGATGGGGGCACTCACGTCGCCAATACCCGCGAGGTCGGCACAATCCGTATCGCCGACTACAAGAGCAAGGGCGGCATCAACAAGCGTATCTACATTGAACTAGAGTAAGCCAATGATTGAGCGGTTTCGGCTTTTTCTGGGTCCCGCGCGGCTGCGCAGTATATTCTTCCTGATTGCGTTGACGGGTTTGGCGAGCCTGATCCTGAACGCCGTCGTCGATGAATACGACTGGGTGCGTCCCGTCCAAACGCTGCTGGCGTTGGCGGCGGTGGTTGGCGTGCTGGTGATCATCGGGGGGCGACTGGAGCCTGAGGATCGAGGACGATTGGCGGCGTTGCTGCTGCCTGCGCTTGGTGCGATAACCCTTGGATTGACCATTTTGCCACATCTGTTGCTTCCGCTTGCTGGCGCGGCGGCGGGGTGGATCGTAGCGGGCTTGCTCCTATTCCGTTCTCGTGCCCCGATGGAATATCAGAAGGCAATTCGCCATCTGCGCAAAAATGAATACGAAGCGGCTGTTAAAACGATGGATGGGCTGATCAAAGCACAGCCGGACGATCCTAATCATTATCGTTTCCGCGCCGAACTGCTGCGGTTGTGGGGAAAGTTGGATCGAGCACGCCGGGACTACATTCGCATGACCGAACTCGATCCTAATTCGGCGGTGGGGTATAACGGACTCGCCGAAGTGTCTTTACAAGAAGGTAATCATGAGCGAGCGCACGAGGCGGCAGTTCGCGCGGCTGAACTCGCTCCTGATGACTGGGTTGCTCTCTACAATCTGGGCATGATCGAAGATCGTCTGAAGCAGAATGCACAAGCAATTGAGCATTTGCAGCAAGCGTTGGAACTCAAAGTACCGGATGTGCGTCACCGGCTGCTGATTCATCTGTATCTTGCCCGCGCCTACGCCCGCACTGGTGAAATGGAACGCGCTTCTGAACAGTTGGCAGCCATCAAGAAACACCGCAGCGGTTTGGAAGAATGGCAGAAAATATTGGAAAACGAGCAAGCTGCAACGCTGCGTTCGGTGTTAGGGAGCGATGTACAAGCGGCACAAGAACTCGTGGATGGTAAGCTCACTCTGGAAAATCTGGCGGAGAGTTAGCGCGTGCGTCGCCCGATCCTCATTGCCGTTTACCTCACTTTTGCCCTAGCCATCGTTGGGCTGGTGGTTTTCCTCGCCGGAATCGTGGTCGAGTTTTTCTCTGATCGCCAGTCCATCAGCGGTATCTCAACCTCGATCATTATTGCCCTCAGCGGGTTGTGCCTCGCAACGCTCATGTTTCTCTTCTGGTTCGGGCTAGTCGGCTACTTGCTGGCAAGGCAAACCCGTGCGCTTGGCTCAGGGTATGGGGATGCGTATCGCTTAATCGAAGAGTTCAAATTCAAAGATGCTATCCCGCTTCTGGAGCGATCCATCCGCGAAGGCAAAGAGACATCGGATGTCTTGATGCTGCTAACCAGCGCTTATGCTTATACCGGACAACTCGCGAAGGCACAGGCGACGGCGGACCGCGCAGTTCAGTTGTATCCCGATGAGGCTGATTCGTACATCACGCTGGCGAATGGTTATCGTTTGCAGGCGGCATATGATGAGGCTGCAAGGGCGTTGATGCAAGCCACCACGCTCGCGCCAAATCAACCCGTGATCTGGGCAGAGTTGGGCTTTGTCCAGCGGTTCGCTGGCGACACCGAGGCTGCGGTGGAATCCTTCAAACGAGCGGCGCAGCACGCAATGCCTGCTCCTTATGGCGTTCGTGTCTACTATCATCTTGCCAACGCTTATCAGGCGAGCGGAGAGGTCAATCTTGCGGTGCAAGCTGCTGCGAAAATGATGAGCGCACGCGATGGTTTAGCGACGTGGAAAACCGGATTGAAGGCGCTGGAAGGCACTGCTTACGGACAGGCGCTGCGTTATGAAATCTCGGCGATTGAACAGGCGATTGCAGACGCCGACGCGGGCAATCTCGGATGATCTGGTTAGGACGGCGTATTCTGCGGGATTTCCCGCATTGGGAACTCCAGACTAAGGCAGCATTCGTTATCGGGGTGATCCTGTTGGTGTTCGCCCTAGGTGTAGCGCTGTTCGGTCCCTCAGAAGTGCGAGCGGTGTCGCTGGTGGGAAGTGGTGCGCTGCTGCTGGTACTTCAGGTGACAGTCCTTTGGGCGAATCGTGGGATGGTCACCATCTTCACCACAGCACAGAGACATTATCTGGCGGGGGAGTTGGAACAGGCACGCGACATCCTTGAAGCGGCTCGGATGGAAGGCGCTAACGATGCGCGGGTGCTCACTCTGCTTGGTAACGTCTATCGGCAGCTAGGCGATTTGGAAAAAAGCCACAGTATGTTGTATGAAGCTCTAGACAAAGCGCCGAATCATTATTTTCCGTTGTATGGTTTTGGGCGTACACT
This sequence comes from Oceanobacillus sp., assembly GCA_035304265.1. Lineage (GTDB taxonomy): Bacteria > Chloroflexota > Anaerolineae > Aggregatilineales > Phototrophicaceae > Flexifilum. The sequence continues at coordinate 2,939 of DATGQJ010000788.1, read as the reverse complement.
GCTTTCAGAGGGAAACTACGCTGAAGCAGCGCAGGTGTTGCGACGCGCTGTGGATGCAGGCGCACCTCCGGTTGTGCGTGTGGATTTGGCAGAAACCTATTATCGTGCCGGACAGCACACTGAAGCATTGGCAGAGTTGAAAAATATCGATGTGAAGCTTCTTGCTGGAGAACCTCATCGGCAGCTTATCGCAGCCTATTTATTTTACCGCCTAGATGGTGGTAGCCCGCCGGATACGGGGTTAATTGATGCCGGGATGCCTTACTGGGAGGCAACCGCAGAGCGATTTTGTGACACCCGTTACGGCGTTGACCTTGCGCAGGACATACAACACATGCGTGGGAGAATCGAATGACTAAAAGCGGTGGAATATCAATTGTTCGTCTTGGGCTTCTGGCGGGTTTGATCGGCGTGTTGCTTGTGGGCGCGGGAATAGCAGCGTTTTATGCAGATCAGTCGTCGCGACGGGTTCCATTCGAACCACCGTTGTATCCCGGCGCTGAACCCTGGGGAACTGGGACGGTTCAATCGAATATGCGTGAACTATTCTACAGAGTACCGGATGTGCCTGCGGAAGAAGTAGCGCAGTTTTACCAGCAGAAGATGGTTGAGCATTATGGCAATAATCAGGAACATTGCGTGCGTATGCCGCCCGCAGGTGAAGCGCCTACTTCTCCAAACGTGCCCAACTTTATTCCATTCCAATACACGTGCGTATTTGACAATTCAGGGTTCAACACGAGCCAATATACGCGGGTTTTGATTTATCCCGGTTCATACCACGAGGACCCCTTTATGAATTCACAGGGGCAAACGGTCATCTTGTATGAGCAACACTGGCAGCCATAATGTCCGCTGAGCAGTCGCAGCCATCTCGCAGGCGCTCTGTTTTTCTCATCATCATTGCCTTTGTACTCGTATTGTTGGCACTTTATGTGGCAACTCAGGTAGTGGGCGTGCTCTTTGGTATCGTTATGCCACCATCTCCGCCCTTGCCGAATGGTGCCCGCGAGACCAGCCATGAGAGTATGGCTTATGGCGTGGATTCGTGGGCGTATTCTGTTGATACCGAAGCGTGCGATGTCGTGACGTTTTACGAGGCAAATGGCGGTACCTGTTTTGTCGCGCCGGGGCAATGCGGACGCGAAGGCACGGAACAGATTTCGCTGCCTGTGATGGGGCAGTGTGTGGGCAACGTTCCGTTTTCGATCTTCCATATGCAGTGGGCGGCGGAACTCTTCCGCAGCGGTGAAAACGGAACTCGTATTGAACTTGACCGTGAAGTGTTCTGGATTGGCACGGGACCGACAACGACACCGCAATTCGATATTGATCAGCTTTCCCCTAGCCCAAACGCCACGAGTGAGGGATAATAGAATTCTCGTTTTCACAACCCGAATAGTCATCAAGGAGGTGACACCGTGGTCGTGAGGCTGCTCACACCACGGGTGATTGCCAACTCCATGCGAATACGGCATCGTTCGTACTAAAACTTCCCCGCAGAATCAGACATGGAGTGAGCAATGTTCAAGGCAGTCAACCCGAAAGTCGATATTCAAAAGCTAGAGAAAGAACAGCTTGATTTCTGGCGCGTGAATCGCATCTTCGAGCGTTCGATGGAAGAACGCGAAGGCGCTACACCGTATGTGACCTATGAAGGACCGCCGACGGTGAATGGCGATCCCGGTGTTCATCACGTTCTCGCGCGTAGTTTCAAGGACATCTTCCCCCGCTATAAGACCATGCGGGGATACTATGCCCTCCGCAAAGGCGGCTGGGATACACATGGCTTGCCTGTCGAACTGGCGATTGAAAAGGAGCTTGGGTTCACACACAAGCGCCAGATCGAGGAATATGGCATCGCCGCATTCAACGAAAAATGCCGGAACAGCGTTCTCCGCAATATTTCATCGTGGGAACGCTTTACCGAGCGTATGGCTTACTGGACCGATCTTGATAACGCCTACGTCACCTTCACCAACGACTACATTGAGAGTGTGTGGTGGGTGCTGCGGCAACTGTGGGACAAAAACCTGCTTTATAAAGGGCTGAAAGTTGTCCCGTACTGCTCACGCTGCGGCACCCCGCTCAGCAGTCATGAGGTGGCGCTGGGTTACAAAGAAGTTCGTGACCCAAGCGTTTTCGTTCGTTTTCCGCTGCGTGACAAGCCGGGCGTCTATTTCCTCGTGTGGACGACGACGCCATGGACGCTTCCCGCAAATGTCGCGCTGGCAGTCGGTGAAAACATCGACTACGTGCAGGTCGAAGGCTCCATTGGTGAGGGAGAAGGTTCGGAACAGCTTATCCTCGCCGCGTCACTGATGGAGAAGGCGCTCATCAACCCTGAGAACTACAAGGTTGTAAAGCGTTTCAAGGGCAAAGACCTGCTTGGCTTGCATTACAATCCACTCTATACCTTCTTGCCTGTTGATGGCGATCATGCCTTCGTAGTTTCTGGCGATTTTGTCAGCACCGAAGATGGAACGGGTATTGTCCACATCGCCCCTGCGTTTGGTGTGGATGACATGGAGGTGAGCCGAAAGCACAAATTGCCCGTGCTGCAAACCGTAGGTCCAGATGGCACGTTCATCGACGCAGTAACCGAGTTTCGCGGGATGTGGGTTAAGGACGCAGACCCTGAAATCACACGCGATTTGCGGAAACGAGGATTGCTCTATAAATCGACCACCTATGAGCACACCTATCCGTTCTGCTGGCGCTGCGGCACACCGCTGCTCTATATGGCACGTGATACGTGGTTTATCCGCACGACGGCGTACCGTGACAAGATGATCGAGGCAAACCAGAAAATCAACTGGGTGCCGGAACACGTTCGTGATGGACGCTTCGGGAACTGGCTCACGGAACTGAAGGATTGGGCGCTGGGGCGTGAGCGCTATTGGGGTACGACCCTCCCGATCTGGGTGGATGATCGCAAT
>DATGQJ010000787.1:0-7195 GCA_035304265.1 Oceanobacillus sp. | reverse complement strand
GGCTCAGGCGAACCGGGCGTGCGTGCCACGAGGTCAGGCGCTAACAGGGCATCCAAAGCTTCCTGATCGTTGGTTTCATAGGCTTGCCAGAAATGGCGCACGACGGTTTTGTTCTGTTCTGTGCTCATGGTACTCCTCATTTCAGCACTATAGTTCGTTATTGAACTCATGTCCTGTATCGTTATAATGGAAGTGGGGTAAGGGGTCAACAACCAAAAGCCGCCGAACTGTTCGGTAGCGAACAGAAGCAGCAAAATTGTTCAGAAAAGAGGAAAACCGTGTCCGGTAAAGTCTTAGATCGTCGTATTCAGAAGACGCTGCAACTGCTGCAAAATGCGCTGGTGGAACTGATCGCGGAAAAAGAGTACGAGGACATCACCATTCAGGAAATTCTGGATCGTGCCAATGTGGGGCGCTCGACGTTTTATGCTCATTTCGAGAACAAAGATCAGTTGTTACGCAGCATTCTGACCTATCTCAACGATCAGTTCGAGGAAGGCATCAGGCGAATATCCGAAGGGAACAGAGCCTATGAATCGAACAGCGCCCATATGCCGTTGAGGGTGATTCAGTTTGTCGCGCAAAATCACCAACTGTTCAGGGCAATGCTGGGGAAACCCGGACGCAGCAACCCATTGGACGATTACCTGTTCGCAGTTACACAGGAGCACTTCAAGGCAATGATCCGCGTCAGACACGAGGACGCACAGCATGTCGAAATGGCATCCCATTATTATGCCAGCGCCTTTGTTGGCGCTCTGGCGTGGTGGGTGAAGAACGATATGGTCTACCCGCCGGAAACGTTCGCGCAGTTGATCAATCAGTTCACACTGCCGGGATTGAAAGCCGCTTTTGGCGATTGAGCTACTCTGTTTATCAAGTCAAAGTCTCATACACCTTCACCGTCGCTGCTGCAACGCCTTCATGCGTAAAACTGGCGACGGCACGCTCACGCCCCTTGCGGCTCAATTCATCGTAAAGCGCTGTATCCCGATAGAGCCGTTCAATCGCCTTCGCCAATGCCGCCGAGTCGCCTTCCGGCACAATCAAGCCTGCATCCCCGATCACGTCCGGTATGGCTCCACTGTTTGAGCCAATCACAGGCACGCCGCTTGCCATCGCTTCCACCAGCACCCGCCCAAACTGCTCCTTCCAGTTGGGGCGTGTCAACGACGGCAGCACGAAGGCATCCAACTTGTGATACTGGGCTGGCATCTCGGTTGATGCGATCTGCTCGTGGAACGTCACTCGTTCGGCAATGCCAAGCCGTTCCGCCTGTGCCGCTAACGCCTCACGCAACGGTCCCCCACCCAGCAAATACAGCCGCCAATCGTCCTGTACCTGCGCACAGGCATCAAGCAGCACTTGCAGCCCCTTTTCTTCAACCAGCCGCCCAAAATAGCCAATCGTGAAAGGTCGCTCCGGTCTATGTTCGGCTGGCTTGAAAAGATCGGTATCCGTCCCAAACTGCGGAATCACGTGAATTTCGCCTGTATAACCTTTCGCCCGCCAGACTTCAGCGGCGCTCTCGGTTCCGGCGATCAGCGCATCGGCACGGTTCAGCGCCCACCGCTCTCCCCAGTTGAACGGTGGCGGATAATGCCGAAAGATGTTCTGCCAGCTAAAGAGCAGAGTCTTCGCGCCAATCTGCCGTGCATGGTAAAGCGCCTGCCAAGCCGCAAGGTTGTACGGTTCTTCGTCGATATGGATAACCTGTGGACGAAATCGCTTCATCCACGTGCCCAATTCACGGTAGAAGTGCAGATGAAAATTACCGTTGAGGACAATCGGCAGAGTTTGCAGTTGGTAGCCATCGGTATAGGCACGTTCCAGAGGCATTTCGCCGCGCTCATCTCGCCATGATGGGGGCACCAGCGCAAGCAAATCGACGCCACGACGGGCAATCTCTTCGAGCTTGCGCTGGTATATCCCGACGATGGCGGCTTTGGAAAGCATGAGGACGCGCATGTAAGTGATCAGCCTTCAGCGTTCAGCAATCAGCAGGGTATTGTAATGGGGAAGATCGGGTCAGGATAGTGGATGTATCTTGCATGGGCAATGTTACAATACGAGACGGAATCGCTGCTATGCAAAAGGATGTTGTTTATGACTCGTACTTATGACGTGTTGTGTATGGGACGTAGCTCGATTGACCTGTATTCCAACGACATCGGCGCTCCATTTGAAGAGATCACCAGCTTTGCGGCGCTGGTTGGCGGCTGCCCGACCAACATCAGTGTCGGCACACGCCGTCTTGGGCTAAAGTCGGCGCTGCTGACGGCGGTTGGCGACGATCTGGTCGGGAAGTTTTTGCTGCACTTTCTGGAACGGGAAGGCGTAGAACTGCGCTACACCCCAACCAAGCCGGGGCACGTCACCAGTGCGGTACTGCTCGGCATCCAACCGCCTGACCGTTTCCCGTTGATTTACTACCGTGATAACTGCGCCGACATCGAACTGACGATTGATGATGTGCAGAATGCGCCGATCCCGGACTCGCGGCTGCTGCTGATCAGCGGCACAGGGCTTTCAAAAGAGCCGAGCCGCAGCGCCACCCAACGCGCCGCAGAGTGGGCAAGCGAAGTTGGTACCGAAGTGGTGCTCGACCTCGATTACCGCCCGACTCAGTGGCACGACGCACGAGCATTCGGCGTGACGACCCGCGTCACGCTACCGTTGACCGACATCGCTATCGGCACGGAAGATGAAGTAAAGGCGGCGACAGGCGCAAAAACGGGTGAAGAGGGTGTCGCTCGGCTGCTGGAAGGGGTACGCAAAGCAGTGGTCTATAAACGCGGCGGCGACGGGGCGACGGTTTACACGAAGGACGGCAACGTCTACGACGCGCCGCCGTTCCAGATCGAGGTGTTGAACACGCTCGGCGCAGGTGATGCCTTTGCCAGCGGTTTCATCTATGGCTATCTGAATGATTGGGGCTGGTACAAGGCGGCGCGAATGGGCAATGCCACCGGCGCGATTGTTGTGACGCGGCAGGGCTGCGCCAATGACATGCCCACGCTGGAAGAGGCGTTGGCGTTGGTTGAGTCGCAGGGTGGGTTTTAATTACCGAGTGGGGAGTGACGATGCGTAAGATAACAACGTTCATCCTGATTGTGTTGCTGATTGGCGCATGTACCCCGCAGGAAGAGGTGGTTGTTGTCCCAACGCTGATGGTGCTGCCTTCCGTCACACCCACCGAGACTCCTACGCAAACCCTCACTCCTTCCGAGACTCCAACGGTTACGCCGAGTGCGACGGAAACCCCCACCGAGACGCCTACCGATACTGCCACGTTGACGCCAAGCGAAACGCCAACGGCAACCGAAACCCCGACAGCAACCCGCACGCCTTCGCGCACGCCGACGAGGACACCGCGTTTCACCCGCACGCCCTCACCTACGGCAACGCCGGAAGGTGACGCCGTGGTCATTGGCGCACAGGGGGTGAATCTGCGCGAAGGTCCAAGCAGTAACTTCGCCATCATCGTCACGCTGGAGCCGGGGACACCTTTATTCCTGATCGGGCGCTCGGCGGATAACCTGTACTACGAGGTCAACACACCTGATGGGCTAACGGGTTGGGTTTACGCGCCGCTGATCGAGGTGTTCATTGATGTTGCCAGCCTGCCCATCACCTGGTCGGGACCGACGGGCAGTGGTGTCCCCGGCAGCGGTGGTGGCGGAAGTGGAGGTGGTGGCAGCATAGGTGGTGCGCCCACGACAGGCAATTTTTCGCTCGGCGGGCACGTACTCGAACTGAATGCAAATACGGTTGGACTGATGCGTCGTGCAGGCATGACGTGGGTGAAGATGCAGTATCGCTACAACCTCGGCGACGGCACGGGTGCGATTGCCGGAATGTTGGGCAATGCTCGCGCCAATGGCTTGCGCCTTTTGGTGAGCATCGTTGGGCATCCCGGACAGATGGGGAATTTCGACAGCTATATCGCGTCTTACAGCCAGTTCGTCGGTGACGTTGCGGCGCTTGGCATTGACGGCATCGAAGTGTGGAACGAACCGAACATTGACCGCGAATGGCCCGCCGGAATGATAAACGGCGCGAATTACACTCGCCTGCTGCAAGCGGCGTACAACGCGATTAAATCGCGCAATCCGAGTGTGCTTGTGGTGAGTGGTGCGCCTGCGCCTACGGGATTCTTTGGCGGCTGCGGCGCTGGGGGCTGCGACGATGACGTGTTCATGCAGCAGATGGCGGCGGCTGGCGCGGCGCAGTATATGGACTGCGTGGGTATTCACTACAATGAGGGCATTGTATCGCCAACTGTCAACAGTGGCGACCCACGCGGTGACTACCCGACGCGCTACTTCAACGGCATGATCAACCGGACGGCGGCGGCGTTCGGCAGTGTGCCGATTTGCTTTACCGAGTTAGGTTATCTTTCGCCGGAGGGGTATGGTCCGTTACCGGGGGCGTTTGCTTGGGCGGCAGGCACGACAGTTCAGCAGCAAGCGCAATGGCTTGGCGAAGCGGTGCGGATGGCGCGGCAAAGCGGGCGAGTGCTTTTGATGATCATCTGGAACGTGGATTTTCCGTTTTACGGTGAAGACCCATCGGCGGGATATGCGATTCTGCGTCCGGGTGGTGGTTGTCCCGCTTGCGATACGCTGGCGGCAGCGATGCGGTGAGGAATAGAGTAAAATGAGCAACAGTTCTATCGAGCAAACATAATGACCGTTCCTCATCCTATACCCTATCAGGGAAGTAAACGGAATCTTGCCAGCATAATTGCTGGGTATTTTCCACATGACACAGACCGATTGATTGAACCTTTTGCTGGTTCAGCCGCCGTCTCGCTCTATGCTGCACAGTATCAAAAAGCGTCTCGTTTCATCCTTAATGACGTGAATGCGCCGTTGATGGCTTTGTGGGATGCGATCATCCACCGACCGGACACACTGGCGAAACACTATGCCCGTCTATGGAAACTACAGCAGGGGCAAGAGAGAGAATTCTACGATCTGGTAAGAGCGCGATTCAATAGATCACATCGCCCGCACGATCTGCTCTACCTGCTGGCACGATGTGTAAAAGCGGCGGTTCGATATAACGCAAACGGCGAATTCAATCAAAGTCCAGACAACCGTCGAAAGGGACGCCATCCGAGCGCGATGCACGATGATATTCACAAAGCATCTGCGCTGTTGCGAGGTAAAACGCAACTTTTCACGCAAGACTATACCGACGTTTTGTGCATCGCCCTTCCAGAAGATGTTGTCTACATGGACCCGCCATATCAGGGGGTATGCGCCACCCGTGATCCACGTTATTTCAAAGGCGTTGATTACGATAGTTTTGTCGAGGCGCTAGCCGACCTGAATAGGCGGCATATCTCCTACATCGTCAGCTACGATGGGCGGACGGGCGATAAAACTTTTGGTAAACCATTGCCCGACTTTCTCAATCTCCGATTGATTGAGTTTGAAACGGGACGCTCGTCACAGGCAACTTTATTGGGGCGGCAGGATAAAACGGTTGAGTCGCTGTATTTATCGCCTGCGTTGGTGGTACGGTTGGGAGAACCGCATGGACATGTAAGACCGAGACAACTACGCATGTTTTCTGAACCCGCATGACAGAATTTCCTGAAGATTTTTTGAATCTGCTGAAGAACGTCAAAGGCAAACGTGCTCGATTGGTTGTCGAGCACATTCTTGAACATGGCTTCATCACGACGGAAGATTTGGAACATTACGGTTACAAACATCCGCCTCGTGCTGTTCGAGATGTACGTGATCAGGGCATCCCTATAGAAACGTATCAGGTGAAGAATTCGGATGGACGCACTATCGCAGCGTACCGTTTCGGCGATCCTACCGCTGTGATGCAGGGAAGAATAGGCGGGAGAAAGATATTCTCAAAAGCTTTCAAAGAGGCGTTGATTACTCAATTAGGAAGTCGTTGCTCGATTTGTCTCACCGAATACGAGGAACGTTATCTGCAAATCGACCACCGGATACCTTATGCGGTTTCAGGCGACGTGGACGATAGAAACACAGGAAACTTCATGTTGCTTTGTGGTTCCTGTAATCGGGCGAAATCGTGGTCGTGTGAGCATTGCAAAAATTGGCTGGAAGACAAAAATCCCGATTTGTGCCTGACTTGTTACTGGGGCAATCCCGAAAAGTACGACCACATTGCACTTCGTCCGATCCGGCGATTAGATATAACTTGGACGCAAGACGAAATTGGGGAATATGAGCAACTTCGCCAACGTGCATTGCTAGACGATGAAAACTTGCCAGACTACGTGAAAAAAGTGCTCAAACAACATCTCAAGCGCGAATAAGGAATTCACGCTTGTTGACAAATGAAAAGGGCGGATCACAGTCCGCCCTTAAGATGAGACGAATAGGTTGTTACCCCCCAATTGCCTCCACCGCCCGCTTCACGCTGTCTTCGGGGCTGATTCCGACCTGTGCGTCAATGACAATGCCATTCTCGTCGATCACCCAGTGAGAACGGATAATCCCCTCATAGGTCTTGCCGAAGCTGGTCTTTTCGCCCCATGCACCCCACTGTTCCAACACCTGATGATCGGTGTCGCAGAGCAAATCATAGGGAAGGTTGTACTTCTGCTTCCACTTCAACTGATCTTCGGGGGTATCGGCACTGATGCCGAAAACGACAGCATTGTTGGTTTTCAGGCGGGGAATTTCGTCACGGAAGCCACATGCCTGCGTCGTACAGCCGGGGGTATCGGCGCGTGGATAGGCAAACAACACGACTTTCTTGCCGCGATAATCGCTCAATCGCACCTTCTGATTGTCTTGATTCACCAGTTCAAAGTCCGGCGCTTGTTCGCCAACGTTGGGCATCGTCCCCTCCTCGAACTAAACGGTAGCAGTGTTAATGTTAACCGCTTCGAGGGCGCGGCGCACACTTTGGTTCGGTCCAATGCCCGCCTTGCCGTCAATGACGATGCCATTCTCATCAATCACCCAATAGGAACGATCCACCATGCGCATACCGAGCAGGTTGAGCGGCGAATCGTGCCAGACGCCCCATTGTTCCAATAGCTTGTGGTCGGGATCGGAGAGCAGGTCATATTGCAGTTTCTTGTCTGCCTTCCACTTTTTGAGCACTTCGGGTGTATCGGCACTCAACCCCAGAATGACGGCGTTGGCGGCGCTGATGGTCTCGAATTCGTCCCGAAAGCTGCACGCCTGCATATTAC
>DATGQJ010000786.1:0-3064 GCA_035304265.1 Oceanobacillus sp. | reverse complement strand
GCGAGCGCTCGACCAGATCATCGGCGAGGGATTTGGGGTCAGCAACCCCGATCCACACACGCGCTGGAATCAAGACGACGACGGAATGCACGTGTTTGCGGCGGTTCTGTATTCGCTGCTCAAAAAAGCACCGAAGGTTGTCCCCATCCGCGATTTCCTTCTGCAATTAGCTGAAAAAGGCGACCTGCGTTCGGGGAATATTCAGCGGCTTTACGACGACTACTACGCGGAGAAACAAGACTAAAGCGACAGCGTCGTTTCACTGCTAAACGAAGGTCAAGAGATGGGTTATGCCAAATCGATTCGCGACGCACAGGGAATGTTTGAACTCGTCCGCCCTCAATAACGACTACCGCAGCGAAATGGCGTGCGTTTCCAGCGTGAATACGTCGCTTTCAGCTTCGGGACCAAGGGCGTTTTCGGCATTCTCCAGCGTTGGCATCCACAGCGTCCGGTAGCCTTCGCGGTGCGCCCAATCGCGCAGTGCCGTGATGGTTCCGGGCGCAAGCCCTTTGAGCGTCCAGATGAAGAAATCGGCGCTGCGCGGGTCATATAACTGCTGCTTGCAGACGACGAATGCGTCCTGCACTCCGGCAGTGAAGCGCAGACGGTGGGTCTTGCGCTGGTGCATCTCCGGTATCGTCTCGAAAATGCCGGGAAACAGGATTTCCCACTGGTGACGGGCGCTGGTCATCCGTCCAACCGGCATCGACCAGCCTTCGATTTGCGCGGGATTGGCATCAACGTGATCGACGGCGCGGTAGAAAACCTGTCCGGTACGCGCGGGCAGGCTGTAGCGGCGCAAACAGGCTAAGGTGGTCAACTCGTAGCGGCGGGCGGCGGTTTCCACGAGTGGCTGTCCGAAAGTTACATACTGGCATTTGCGCGTTTTCCCCGCGTCAATCACCGCATCCAGCAGCATGTCGGCGGTGGCTTCGTCGTCTGCCAGCAGATGCGCGACGTGCAGATGCGCTCCGAAGGGTTCGCCCTCGACGTTGTGATACACCTCGGCGTAGCCCACCACCTGCCCATCCTGCACCGCGACCAGCGGAAGCCCCGCGCCCAGCAGCAGGTGATTGAGGAAGATCGCGCCGGTCTCGACGCTCATCCATGCGCCGCCGTGAAGCCAGCGTTCGTAAACCGAAAGCGCCTCGTAAGGCACATCTTCGACCCGTCCCTGCTCATTCAATCGCTGCCACACGCCGATCTCTGCCCGAAAGCGTGCGCTGATCGCCTCTGTGTCGTCTAATGCTGCTTGTCGGATGTCCATAGTGTTCCCCGCTTTTCCATCCCACCCGCGCCGATCATAGAACGAAATATGCAAAGTTGGTAGTACGCCATTAAACAGGTTATGGTGTATATATCCAGTAGAACACCCTCGACCCAATCAGGAGGTCGCCTGTGATAAAACGACTACCGCTCTCATTCATCCTTATGATGACGATTGTAACAACCGCACACGCCCAATCCTGCGAAGAGGCAGTGGCATATTACGTGCCGCCTACCGCCGACGGCGCAGGGGCGCAGCAGGTCGCGCACAACGTCTGTACGGGTGAGATTATGCCGCTACGACAGGAGATGATCGACCAGAACGTTTCCGTCGGCGCGTGGTCACTGGCGACCAACAGCGTTGCCTATGGCTTCGGCTCGATTTTCGTGATCACCGAGGAAAATCCGACGCCGCAAATCGTGCTTGAGGAAACCGAGACCTCTTTCTACCACGACCCCATCTGGTCGCCTGATGGGACCCAGTTAGTCGTCACCGAAACCGACGAGCCGAGCGCAACGGAATGGCTGGTGGTTGCAGACCTTGAAGGCAATGCGCGACGGTTGCTGCAAACCGTCACCACGCCGGAGAGTGAAACCGTCATCATTCCGGTGCTGTGGTCGCCGGACGGCGCATGGATTTCTTACACGGTGTCGCGCCCGGTGGATGATCAAAACTGGGGCGCGAATATCATGCTGCTGGACACCGCCTGCATCGACGATCCGGCGATCACCTGCGAGGCGCATGAACTCGAAATCACCGACGGCTCCGGTGTGCGCGAGCCATTGGAACTGGAAGGCGGCGGCACAATGCCCGAACACTGGTGGAGCGCGGCGTGGTCGCCGGACAGCCAGCAGCTTGCATTTGTCTGCGGGATGAACCTGTGCTTCCTCAATACCGACGGAACCAATTTCCGCCGTTCCACCGTCGAGTTTTTCGGACACAGCCTTGCATGGTCGCCATCGGGACAATACCTCGCTTACTTCGCGGATGGCGATATTTACGTTTACGACATCGAAGCGGAAGAACACATCAACCTCACGCAAACGCCGGATGTGCAGGAATTCCTGCCTGTGTGGATTCCACTGCCCGAAGGGGAGTTCTTGTTCGAGGGGCAATCGTGATATTGTCTACAAAACCGCTTTTGTACATTTTGAATAATTTAAACCAAGCCACAATTGGGCAATATGCTATAATGCCCAATAGAACATGGTTTGAAACAATTTGTTGTTGGAGTCGAACGAAGGAAAAGGAATGGCAACGAACATGGTTGAGCGGGCGTCGTCCCGGTTGAGCGAGCAGACGCTGTTGGAGATGTTCTGGTTCATGCTCCTCAGCCGTCGTTTGGACGAGCGGGCGTGGGCGCTGCATCGTCAGGGCAAAATCCACTTTCACATCAGCGGCATGGGACACGAAGCAGCGCAGGTTGGCACAGCGTTCGCCATCAATCGCGGTGTGGATTATGTGAACCCTTACTACCGCGATCTGGCATTGTCACTGGCAATTGGAATCACCCCCCTTGAATTCATGATGAGCCTGTTCGCCCGCAAAGGCGACCAGCAAAGCGGCGCTCGGCAGATGCCAAGCCACTTTTCCAGCAAAGCACACAACATCATCACCGGATCATCAGTCGTAGCAACGCAGGTTCCCCAGACGGCAGGACTGGCGTTCGCCATCAAATACCGCCAGAAAACCGGATTAGTCGATCCGAACGACACCACACAGCCGCGTCTGGCGCTGACCTGTCTTGGCGAAGGCAGCACCAGTCAGGGCGAATGGCACGAGGGTATGAACTGG
>DATGQJ010000785.1:0-8979 GCA_035304265.1 Oceanobacillus sp. | reverse complement strand
GATGAACTCTGCTACCGTTACAACCTCGGCGTGGAGCAGGTTCGTCAAATGCAGCAAGACTGGGAGTCGCTTGCCGAATATGTGGATGCTGCCCGTTTCGAGCACGTCAGGGCACTGCTGCGGATTCAGGAAAAAGAAGCGCGTTGGTGGCGTGATGCCTGTCTGCTCTATTTCCAGACCTTTTCCAAGCTGCCAATACCCGCCGAGTATGAGCAACCTGCGGAATCACTTGAATACTACATGAACCTGACGCATTACTACGTACCGGGGATTCCCGAAATGCGTTTCAAGCGATGAGAATAAGTTGACCTGCAATGCAGGTATTTGCAGGTAAAAGTTGGAAAAGGGTTATAGAAGTTCAAACCGAATTCTAACGTTGATAATAACTTTTTCTTCGTGCCAAACGTCATTTCCTGAAATTCGATACTCCCAGACTCGCCCAATAGTCTGTGAGCTCTTTTGAGTTCAAAAATCGGATTGCGGCGCTGTTAGCAGCGCTTTATCATTCCAAAAGCACTTGCTTGACAACTTGACCGTCTCGATCTAAGATTTCGCTACGTTACTGTAACGTAGCGTAACGTTACAGGATGATAACATGGAAAAGTTGAACGTAACTATCGCCGATGTCGCTGAACTTGCTCAGGTTTCAAAAATGAGCGTTTCGCGCGTACTCAACGGACAACCGGGGGTTTCCGAAAAGACGCGCCTGCGCATCCTTCAGGCTGTGGAGCAACTAGGTTACGTTCCAAACTCCTATCCACGCTCACGTTCCAGCGACTCAAGACTGGTGGCACTGCTCATTCCAGACATCACCACCACCTACATGGGTGAAATTCTGCGTGGTGTGTCCGGCGCAGCCGAACGCCTGAACTATGGCTTGATGCTTTATACACAAGGCAGAATCGATCATACGCAGCGCACCAACCACTATCTTTCGCTGCTCAACAACAGCAACGTCAACGGAGTTTTGATGGTCGTTCCGCGCGACTACGAGGTCATTGTGAACGATCTCAAAGAACATAATCTCCGCTACGTCATCATCGACCATCACAACGGAACGGGAAACGAACCCAGCGTCACGGCGACCAACCGCAAAGGTGTGCTCGACGCCATGCGCCACCTGCTCGCGCTCGGACACCGGCGGATCGGTTTTATCACCGGACGCATGGATATTGCCTGCTCCCATGATCGTTTGCAGGGATACTACGACGGCTTGGCGGAAATCGGTTTACCTGTTGATTCCGAACTGATCCGCGAAGGCGACTTCATGCAGCCAACCGGCTTCCAGCAGGCGCAAGCCCTGATCGAACTGCCTGATCCGCCGACGGCAATCGTCGCCTCGAATGACACCATGGCGTTCGGCGCGATGGATGCTGCGAAAGCCGCCGGACTCTCGATTGGCAAAGATATTTCGATTGTCGGGTTTGACGATGTATTCATGGCGTCGCAGGTTTATCCCACATTGACAACCGTTCGCCAGCCGATGGCTGGTATGGGTGAAATGGCGCTCGAACTGCTCGTCACACTGCTTGAGGGTCGAACGGCGCTCACGCTGCGACGAGAACTTCCAACCGAACTGATTATCCGTGAATCAACGGGTCGCGCTCCACAGAGGTGACGAATTGTTGATCGCAAGTGCAAGACATAATCCATTCCCTTGCCTGTACATCGCCCAACTTGGCGAACAGGACTTTCGACACGTTTGCTACTCGCGTGGCTCCACCACTGACTGACACTATATCGTTGGGACACGCTGATTGAAAAGGAGGTGAAACCGCACAGAAATGCAGACAAGAGTGCCTGACCAGAGAAGTGAGTTGGAAATATTAATAAGGAGTGTTCATCTATGAGAACCTACAAACTGTCGATCCTGATGTTGACAGTCATGCTCCTTGCGCTTTCCGTAAGTGTGGTTTCCGCGCAAGATGAAGTGACCATCGACTGGTGGCACATCAGCACAGAAGAGTCGCAAGCTGCCTACTGGCAAGAACTCGCCGACGCTTTCATGGAAGAGAATCCCAACGTCACCATCAATATCACGGTTCTGGAAAATGCCGCTTTCAAGGAACGTCTGAACACCGTGATGCAGGCGAACGATCCGCCCGACCTGTTCCAGAGTTGGGGTGGCGCTGTGCTGTGGAATTTCGCCGATAACGGTCTGGTTCGCAACATCGCACCGGAACTCGAAGGCGAATGGTATGACTCGTTCGCAGCTACAGCCGCGTTGGAACTCTTCGGTCAGAACGGCGAGTATTACGGTGTACCCTGGACATGGGGCGCTGTCGGCATGTTCTACAACAAGGCGCTGTTCGAGCAGGCAGGACTTGATCCTGAGAATCCGCCTGCGACATGGGACGAATTCCTTGAAGCCGTTCAAACCCTGAAGGACGCTGGCATCACCCCAATCGCATTGGGTGAAGGCGAGAAATGGCCCGGTCACTTCTGGTGGGTGTATCTGGCGCTGCGTCTGGGTGGCGAGGATGCGTTCCTTGCTGCGTACAACCGTGAGGGCAGCTTCGCCGACGAACCGTTTGTCCAGGCAGGCGAATACCTACAGCAGCTTATCGACCTTGAACCGTTCCAGGAAGGCTATCTCGCAACCTCGCATCCTGAATCGCAGGGTATTTTCGGCAACGGTGAAGCCGCGATGATGCTGATGGGTCAATGGACCCCCGGCGCACAGGCACAGTACAGCGAGAGCGGCGAAGGTATCGGCGCTGAGAACCTCGGCTTCTTCAACTTCCCCGCGATTGAAGGCGGCGCTGGCAATCCGGATGACGTGATGGGCGGCGGTGATGGTATCGCTGTCGGCGCGAACGCCCCTGACGAGGCGATTGAGTTCCTGAAGTTCATCACGACTGAAGAGAACCAGCGTGCAGGTGCGTTCTTCATCGTGCCCGTCGTCGCCAACACTGAAGACATCTATGAGGATGACCCGGTGTTGCAAGCTATCCTTGAAGCCCGCAACAACGCCCCCTACTTCCAGCTCTACTACGACCAGTTCCTGCCGCCCGCGGTTGGCTCGGCAGTCGTTGATGCCGTAGAAACGCTCTTCGCAGGCACCGCGACCCCCGAAGAAGTCGCGCAGGCGATTGAGGACGTTGCAGCGTTTGAGCTTGAGCCTTAGGTAGTCGGGTAAGTAAGCTGTGGAGATGACTCTCGCATCTCCACAGCTTTTGCTCCGTAAAGCAATTTAGTGTAATAGCAAAGAGATGGTTCATGTCCGCAATCCGTTTCCGAGTCTTACCCACCACCTACCAGCAAGCAGAGCGAGATCGGCGGCGTCGCCAATGGAATAAGACGCTCCTGATCACCGCGTTTACGCTGCCCGGAATGGTGCTTTTCTTCCTTTTTGTGTTGATGCCCATCGTGCAATCGGGCTACTACAGCTTGTATGACTGGGACGGATTCGGTCCACCTGTCGATTTCATCGCATTTGGCAACTACGAACGACTGTTCAGTCACTCGATCTTTCAAACAGCCGTTGTCAACAGTTTCACCATTATGACGTTGTCGCTGGTTATCCAGCTTCCGATGGCGTTGGCTTTAGCTTTGCTGGTGGGACGCGGCAACCTGCGCGGCAAAAAAATATTCCGCACGATTCTCTTCGTGCCTTACGTCTTCTCTGAGGTGATCACCGCCATCATCTGGCGATACGTTTTAAGTCCAGACGAGGGCGCACTCTTGAACGCAGTGCTGGGTGCGATTATTCCCGACTTTCGCCCTGTCGGATGGCTCGCTGATCGCAACACCGTAATCTTCGTCCTCTTTGCGGTGCTCACGTGGAAATACTTCGGTTTTCACATGATTCTTTACATGGCTGGACTTCAGGGAATACCAAAAGACCTTGAAGAAGCCGCACGGGTAGACGGCGCGAACGCCCTAGAGGTATTGCGCTTTGTGACGCTTCCTCTCCTCGGAAGCACCATTCGCCTCACTATCTTTCTCTCGGTGCTCGGCGCATTCCAACAGTTCGTGCTGGCGTGGGTGCTGACAAATCAGGGTGGTCCTGCAAACTCCAGCCAGCTAATCGCCACCTATCTGTACAAGTATGGAATTCAGCTTACAAAGCTGGGATATGGTAGCGCGGTAGCGGTAGTGCTTTTCTGCATTACCTTCACGTTCTCGCTTGGCTACCAGCGAATCGTCATGCGGCAAGATAACGCCACCGGGCGTGCTTAGAAGGCAAATTTAATGGAACAGGTACAGCGACAGGCAAGATCATTACTCAAGTATGCCATCCTGATCGCCCTTTGTCTGGTGATCATGGGACCCATTGTAACGGCAGTGCTGGGAAGCATTCGAACAACCGGGGAACTCATGACGACCCCGTTTGGACTGCCCCGCAACGGCATCCGTTGGGAAAACTATACGACAATTCTCCAGAGCGGTGCTTTCTGGAATTCCCTCAAGAACAGCCTCATCATCACCGTGGGCGTCACACTGCTGAATATCTTGTTGAGCAGTATGCTGGCGTTTGTTTTCAGCCGAATTCAATTTCGCGGGCGGGGATTGCTTTTCAACATCTTGATGATCGGGCTGCTGTTCCCGTTGGTCGTTGCCATCCTGCCGATTTTCATTCAGGTGCGCCAACTCGGCTTAATCAATTCGATGCTCGGAGTCATCCTGCCCTTAGTGGCGTTCGGGCTGCCCGGTTCTGTGATCATTTTACGTACCTTTTTCGCCAGTATTCCAAGCGAATTGGAGGACGCAGCATATATTGATGGTTGTACCACTTTCGGCTTCTTTCGTTACATCTTGGTTCCACTGGCGCGTCCGGCGATGATCGCGGTAGCGACCTTGCAAGTGATCGCCAGTTGGAATGAGTATTTCTTACCCCTGTTGGTCTTCGTCAATCCGGATTTGTGGCCCCTTCCGCTAGGCATCATGCAGTTTCAGGGACAGTATGGCACAGACTACGCCCGAATCATGGCATACGTTACGCTGCTGATCATTCCGGCGGTGCTGTTCTATCTGGTTGCCGAAAAATATATCGTGACCGGATTGACCGGCGGGGAATTGAAGGGATAAGCCTGTACCATCGGCACAAAAAGGTTAATACTCTATGGCAATAAATCGTGCATTTCTTGCAGATGAAACACAATCTGTGGATGACCGCGTCACGCATCTGCTAGAGCAAATGACCCTTGATGAAAAAATCGCCCAGTTGGGTAGCTACTGGATCTATGAAATTCTGGATGGCGTCCAGTTTTCGCCTCAAAAGGCGCAAGATCGGCTCCAGAATGGCATCGGGCACATCACCCGCATGGGCGGCGCGAGCAACGTCCGCCCGTCGGAAAGCGCGGTACTGGCGAACAGCATTCAGAAATTCCTGATCGAAAATACGCGGCTGGGCATCCCTGCCGTCATCCATGAAGAATGTTGCAGCGGCTACATGGCACGCGGCGCAACCGTATTTCCGCAGGCAATTGGCGTCGCCAGCACGTGGGAACCGGAACTTGTTGAAGCAATGGCAGATGTCATTCGCGTTCAGATGCGTTCGGTTGGCGCACACCATGCCCTTGCGCCTGTGCTGGACGTTGCGCGGGACGCTCGCTGGGGTCGCGTGGAAGAAACCTTCGGTGAAGACCCTTATTTGATCGCGCTGCTTGGCGTCGCATACATTCGAGGGCTTCAAGGCGACGATCTGGCAAATGGAATCGCGGCGACGGCAAAGCATTTTGTCGGCTACAGCATGTCCGAAGGCGGGTTAAACTGGGCACCACCGCACATCGGCTGGCGAGAAATGCGCGAAGTTTACATGTATCCGTTCGAGGCGGCTGTCCGTGAAGCAAAACTAGCATCGCTGATGAACGCCTATCACGAACTGGACGGCGAACCCTGCGGCAGTTCGAAGGAACTCCTCACCAAAATTCTGCGCGAGGAGTGGGGTTTCGACGGGACGGTGGTTTCCGACTACTTCGCCGTCAACATGCTGCAAGAGTATCACCGCGTCGCCAGCAGCAAGGCAGAAGGCGCACATCTGGCGTTGGACGCGGGTATCGATGTCGAACTGCCAAACACCGATTGCTATGGCGATCCGCTGCGTGAAGCGGTGCTATCGGGCAAAATACCCGAAAGCCTGATCGACGTTTCGGTACGGCGGGTGCTGACACAAAAATTCGAGCTTGGGCTGTTCGAAAATCCCTACGTTGACACCGGAAGCGTTGCGTTCGATACCCCGGAACAGCGGCAGCTAGCACGACAGATCGCCCAGAAATCCATCGTGCTGCTTAAGAACGACGATCAAACGCTGCCGTTGAGCAAATCGCTCGATTCGATTGCGGTGATCGGTCCCAACGCGGATAGCATTCGCAATCTGTTTGGCGATTACGCCTTCCCCGCGCACATCGAAACCCTGCTTGAACTCAAGAAACAGGGAAGCGTGTTCAATCAGCCCATACCAGAGGACATTCAAAGCGCCGACGATTTCATTCCGGCGATCAGCGTGTTGACGGCGATCCGTGATAGGGTCTCGCCAAATACGCAAGTGCATTACGCCAAAGGCTGTGACGTACTCGATCCATCAACCGATGGTTTCGCCGAAGCCGTTGAAGCCGCGCGTAAATCCCAGATCGCCATTGTTGTCGTTGGAGACAAGTCCGGCTTGACCGATAGCTGCACCTGCGGCGAAGCGCGTGACCGCGCGGTGCTGGATTTGCCCGGCGTTCAGGGTGAACTGGTCAAAGCGATTTACGAAACCGGAACGCCCATCGTGTTGGTCTTGGTCAACGGGCGTCCCGTGAGTCTTGGGTGGATCGCCGAATCGGTGCCTGCCATTGTCGAAGCGTGGCTGCCGTCTGAAGAAGGCGCGAACGCGATTGCCGACGTGTTATTCGGTGATGTCAATCCGGGCGGCAAGCTGCCAATTACCTTCCCGCGCACGGTAGGGCAGGTACCGATCTTCTACGGGCATCGTCCGTCCGGTGGGCGCTCTCACTGGAAAGAGAATTACGTCGAAACCAGCGTTAAGCCGCTTTATCCGTTCGGCTACGGCTTGAGCTACACCCGTTTCGAGTTCAGCAATTTGCGCATCACCCCGGCGACGGTTCAAGCGGGCGGCGAAGTGAACGTTCAGATCGACGTGTCCAACGTCGGAGACCGCGCGGGCGACGAGGTGGTGCAGCTTTACACGCACCAGCAGGTCAAGTACATCACCCGTCCGGTCAAGGAACTCAAGGCATTCAAACGGGTCACGCTTGAACCGCAGCAAACGCAGACGGTTTCATTCGATCTGCCCGTGAATCAATTGGGCTTCTATGACCGGGACAACCGGTTTGTGGTCGAACCGGGGATTGTCGAAGTGATGGTCGGCAATTCGTCGCAAGACATCCACTGCACCGGAACTTTCGAGATCACCGGAAGCAAAACCGAAATCGGTGCGCAAAAAGCCTTCTTCTCAAAGGCGCAAGTATTGTAATTCCCCTCTGTCCCGTGCCGAGACAGACTGGTCTCCGGCACGGGCATTTTTAACCCTTCAGAATTTACGCAGTTGGGGACATCTCCTATCTGATAAACAGATAATTAACAGGAGAAAGTTTGAAAATGGTTTGTAGCCAACTGCGTGAGTCCTACCCTTTTCAACCCCTGTTATGGTTTTTGAAAGCTCGTAGGGCGAGACGCTGTCTCGGCCCTACAGATCGAATAGGCGTCTTGCCGCATTTAATCATTCATCACCTTATCTGAGGCGATTTTGCGGCAAGACGGTATACTCGATACGATCTTAGATAACGTTTACATGGTAAAGGATTATGACGAACCGTTTTGAAAATAAAGTTGCTTTTGTGACAGGCGCTGGCGTTGGCATCGGCGCTGCCATTTGCAAGGGGTTTGCAAAGGAAGGCGCAATCGTCGCCCTCAACGATATTGATGAGCGACTTGCACAGGAAACCTCACAACGGCTCAACACAGAACTCGGACGCGAGTGTGTATTCCCTTACGCCTTTGACGTGGCAAACGTCGAGGCGGTGCGCCGCGCCATCGCCGACGTGGACTCCCGTTTTGGAAGGTTGGACGCCGTCGTTGCCAACGCGGGCGTGACTAACTTCGGCAGTTTTCTCGAATACACGCCTGAAGCGTTTGACCGCATCACAGGCGTTAACCTGCGAGGCACTTATTTCACCGCGCAGGCGGGCGCAAAAGCCATGATTGCCCGCAACATCCCCGGACGAATCATTCTGCTTTCGTCGGTCACGGGCATTCAGGCGTTTCTCAATCTGGGCGCTTACGGCGCGACCAAAGCAGGCATTCTCTTGCTGGCGCGGGCACTTGCGCTCGAACTTGGGGAATATGGCATCACGGTCAACGCAATCGCGCCGGGACTGACGCGAACCGAACGGACGATGGCGGACGACCCGCATATGGATGACCATTGGCCCGATGTCACCATGACCCGCCGGATCACCGAGCCTGAGGATATTGCCGCTGGCGTACTCTTCTTATGTTCGGCTGAAGCAAGGCAAATCACCGGGCAGACACTGGTAATTGACGGCGGGTGGACGATTCGCAGCCCTATCCCTGAAGGGCATCCCGATAAACCGGATTTCTCGTCGCAGTTGCGTTAGTGAAAGTCGGAAGGAACCCAACTTGGCACAGTCACGGCGATTCGCCATTCTTGCGGAACGCAGCATCAACAAAGAAACCTTCGTCGAACCCTTGCCGGAAGCGGGTCTTATCGTCACCGACAGTCCCTACGATCCTCAGCCGAGCCTGAAACTGGAAAACGGTCAGGTCGTGGAGATGGATGGACGGCGGCGCGAGGAATTCGACACGATTGATCTGTTCATTGCCGCACATGGCTTGAATCTCGACGCTGCGGAAGAAGCCATGGCAACGCCCTCGCAGCAAATCGCGCGGATGCTGGTCGATATAGACGTGCCGCGCGACGAAGTTGCCCGGTTGGTGAGCGGCTGCACGCCTGCCAAGTTGGTCGAGATCATCCGGCACATGAACGTACTGGAAATGATGATGGGCATGGCG
>DATGQJ010000784.1:0-2453 GCA_035304265.1 Oceanobacillus sp. | reverse complement strand
GGGCACATTCAGGAACGCGACGTGGAGTTCGTCAACAAGAAGCGCGTCCGGCGGGGCGAGATGCCCGTTGATCCGATCTATACACAGGAAGACGCTAAACACAGCCTGAACTATTTTGTCGGGCAGGGCTACGATCACCCCCGCACGATTGCGCCCGGCGTGACGCTAACGTTTATTGACGCAGGGCATATGCTCGGCAGCGCGTCGGTCATTCTCGACATTGAAGATCACGAGGCGAAACGCGACGTTCGGCTGGTCTTCAGCGGCGACATCGGGCGGGCGGGACTGCCAATTATCCGTGACCCGCAGTTTGTGGACAGCGCCGACATCCTGATCATGGAAAGCACCTACGGCGACAGGCTGCACCCGCCTTACGAAGACGACTCGAAGCACATGGAACGCATCATCGACGAGACGGTGAAGCGCGGCGGCGTGGTGCTGATTCCGGCATTTGCCGTGGGTCGGACGCAGCAGCTTGTGTTGACGCTGCACCAGCTTGCGCTCAAGGGAGATATTCCCGATATTCCGATTTATGTAGATAGCCCGCTGGCGATTGACGTGACGGCGGTGTATCGCCAGCACCCGGAATGTTATGACGCGGAGATCGAACAGTTCATGCGTGAGGCACGCCTGACTGATGCGTTCGGTTTTGGTCGCCTGACCTACACGCGCACGACGGAGGAAAGCAAAAAGCTCAATTTCCTGCAAAGTCCGGCAGTGATTATCGCCGCCAGCGGCATGATGGAAGCGGGGCGGATTCTGCATCACCTGAAGAACCACATCGAAGACCCACGTACAACCGTGCTGGTCGTCGGCTGGCAGGCGGAAAACACGTTAGGACGCAAGTTAGTAGACGGCGAGAAACAAGTGCGGATTTTCGGCGAAGCCTATCAAAATCGGGCGCACCTCGAGGTGCTCAACGGCTTCAGCGGTCATGCGGATCGTGACGAATTACTGGAGTGGGTGGGCGCGATCAAGCAAAAGCCGCGCAAGACGTTTCTGGTGCATGGCGAAGAAAAACCCGCGCTGGCGTTGGCGGAGTCGTTAAAACAGCGGTATGGTCTGGCGGTAGAAATCCCCGCGTGGAAACAGTCATTCGAGGTGTGATCATGAGCAAAGAAAGTATTTTCTCGGAAGACTGGCGCGAATGTCTACGCGCTCACTATATGTACGTCGTGCGCGAACAGGACGTGAAGACCGAGCGCACGCTGCGCGGCGTGATGCACAACATCGGCTTCGGCGACGACGAGTTGAATGAACTGCGCGTGCTGGCAACCATGCACGTTGATCAGGTCGGCACCGATTTTGTTCCCGATCTGCGGATACTGGAAGAAACTACGGAAACCGTAGAGGCGACTGACGAGGCGCCCCAGCCGGAAGAACCAGCACCTGAAATTGTTGATGATCTGGACGCCACCGTACCCGATTCTATCGAACCTGCTGAAGAAGAAATCACTCAAGAAGAACCTTACGAAGAGCCGCCCCAACCCGACGACTCAGGACCGGCGCAATTGTCGTTGTTTTAGGATATACCACTCAATGAGACGACTGCGCTATCTGCTTTTCGTTTTCGCCGTTCTGGTTGGCATCGTGTCGCTCATTCTGCTGCTGAATTTCACCGCCCCTAATCCAACGGGGCGTCGTTATTCAAGCGAGCCTGTGCTGATTACGGGCAACCCGCAAGAGATTGGCTTGAGCGCCGAGCAAATCTTGTCGAGAGATTTAGGCGTTCCTCGGAATGATGCCCCCGATCAACGCCAATGCATTTGTAGCGGTTCTCAAGGGAATGGAACCGTACCGAGTGATTGTCGTAGTTGTGTCGCTTACTCACCGCTGATTGCTGACCACCGACGCCCCGATTTCATCACTGACCGATACATTGCAGAGGCGAAAAACAGGCAAAACTTGCTCTATGAGTACACCGATCAGGTAGAGCAAATTACCGATTATGCCGAAGCAGCAAGCGCCTTGAACATGCCGCTCTGGTTGTTCACGCGCGTCGATACTGTCCTCTCGCCAGAATACTACCGCGTTGTGGAAGCAACGGGTGGAGGCGTCGTGCCTTATTTTGCAGTTCCGGGTTATAGCGATCCCGTCGATGCGGCAGCGCGAATTGGGCTTGTGATTTCCTTGATAGTCATTGTAGCGGTGTGGATGCTTGGGAAAAGTTTGCCCCGAAAGCCCTTAGTGGTTCCAAAAAGCCCTGTGGATGCAGCTAGTAGAAAAACGAAAGAGGCTGAGGACTTTCTCAACAGTGCAAGAGAGCGCCTACGATCCCAAATTGATATTGAAGACGCAAGAGATGATTTGAGGTAATCAAGTCCATCTGTGAACGATCTCGATTTCATGCGGCTGGCGCTGGCAGAGGCAGAAAAGGCGCTGGAACATCACGACGTGCCGATTGGTGCGGTGGCGGTAAAAAATGGCGTGGTGATTGGCGCGGGCTACAACCG
>DATGQJ010000783.1:0-3420 GCA_035304265.1 Oceanobacillus sp. | reverse complement strand
CCTGAAAACACGCCCCCGCCTTCAAACGAAAATGTCCACTGCACAATCGTGCCTTCGGCGATTTCCTGCAACCGGATGCGCCCGCGATTGTTTCGGAAGCGAGGTCCATCAACGAAGACATACTCGTAACCAAGCCCGTTGTACCACGCCGTGATTTCCACGACGTTCTCACGTCCCTTCGTGGTGGTATAACGCCATCGCGTACCCGGACCTTCGTGTTTGGAAGATAAAAATGAGATGCTCCGGCAGTCCGTTTGCCACGAGGGGTTATTGTTGATGTTGCGGATGTAATCCCAAACAATACTCTGGGCGACAGGAACGAGAACCCTCTGGTCTATAGTGGTCATAAGATAGGACGTACTCGACAGATATAAACGAATTCATCAGAGGGCGAGTATACCCATTATGCTCGAATTCAACACATGACCCGTGAATTCAATTCTGGTTGATCTGCTGGCTTTTGTGTTACAATTCTTATTGCGCGACTTCAACAAGGGAGCATTCGCCTTGCCCGGTCCTACCGTCGTCTTTGGTTTTATTCTCGCTACGCTGCTCGGCGCAACCTTTCATCTGATCTTCGGCGGCGATGCCCGCCGTCTGGCGGTGTTTTTACTGGCAGGGTGGGCAGGATTCGGCATCGGTCATGTGGTAGGGGTACTCTTTAATATCAACTTGCTCAATATTGGCACGCTGCGTGTGGTTGCGGCAACCGGCGGTGCGTTGATTGCGCTTACAACATCACTGGTGCTCACACCGAAACGTCCTCGAAGAAGACTGACTCGCTAAAAGGAATAGCATGACACAGGATACCAATCCAACAACGGACGATAATTCCTCTGGTTTTGATATAAAGCGTGTCGCCATTATTGGGGCGGGCGTGCTGATTGGGGCGATTCTACTGCTGTTCGTGATAGCGATACTGCTTGCCTCCGCCGGAAACGAGTGGGCTGTGGCGGTTCAAGTCGTCCGCGATATGGTGATTACCGTGCTTGCGCTGACGGGTGCGCTTGTGATTGTGGCATTCGCCATTCTCATCATCCAGATCGCTCGTCTGGTGAGCCTGCTGCAAGCCGAGATAAAACCCGTATTGGAAAACGCGCAGGATACGATGCGTACCGCGCAAGTGACCATTCAGTTTGTCAGCGACAACGTTGCCGAGCCGATCATTAAAGCAAGTGGTTTTGTATCGGGAGTTTCGCTGATCATTCGAGAGATATTCGGTATCCGCCGTGCTTTGCAGCCACAGCGGGAAGGGGATGAACTTGAACCAACAGAAGCAAGCGCCGATTGATGCAGGCGGGGTGGTCTTCGGGGTGATTCTGGGGATGCTGGTTGGCGGGGTGGTGGCGCTGTTCAAAGCACCGCGACTGCGCGTGCGCCACCAGCCACGTAAACCGATTATTCCAGCGCCAGAACCCCCCGCCGTGAAAGCCTTGCCAACGCTTCCTACCGATCCGGTTGAGGAAAGCCGCACGCAGGCGATTGCCGCCGCACGTCGCCGCCGTTTTGAACTAGGCGTCTGATTTAAGCCTGTTCTAGCAGGCGATAGGCATCGGCGATGCTGTCCAGCACGTCACCTGCGACCACGCTTCGTGCATTTCCGACTTTACGCACGGCTTCTGCCCCTGCGAGTTGATGGAGATAGCCACCTACCAACGCAGCATCAAACGGCTGAAGCCCCTGCGCTCGTAGCCCTGCGATGATGCCCGCCAGCACGTCGCCTGTGCCTGCTGTTGCCAGCGCTGACTCTTTGAAGGGCAGCACCGCAACGCGCCCATCAGGGTGGGCAATCAGTGTATGTGCGCCTTTGAGCACCAGAATCACTTTCCATTCGGCGGCTTTTTCGACGGCAAGCTGCCAGCGGTTCGCCTGCACGTCTGCGATTTCCATTTTTGCCAGCCGCGCCATCTCGCCGGGATGGGGTGTGATAATGGTTTCCTCTGGCAGCAAAGTCCACCAGTCGTCAATTTCACTCAGCAGGTTCAGCCCGTCCGCATCAATCACCAGCGGCGGCAGTTTGATTTCGGTGTCCGCTTTCGTTTCGTTGACCTCTGATTTGACGGCGGCGAAACCGATGACACGGCGTGATGGCATGGTTTTTGACTGCTGCTCAAATAGCCCCTCAAGCAGTTCGCGGGTGGTCTTTTCGCGCCCCATGCCGGGACCGATCAGCAGCGAATCGTATTTGGGAAGTTCTTCTTTGAGCAGAGTGGCGGCTGAGGATGCAATCACGCCCAGATCGTGGGGCAGCAGCAGCCACGTTGCTTCGAGGATATGTGCCGCCAACGCGCTGACGACGGGACCCGGAGCGCCAACCGTGACCAATCCCGCACCAGCACGATACGCGGACATGGCGCACAACGCCGCCGCACCTGTGTAGTTGACCGAGCCGCCGACGACCAGCACTTTACCGAACGTGCCTTTGTTGGCATCTGCGGGGCGGACGGGCAGAAGTTCACGAACCGACTGCGCATCGGCAATCACTCGTTTTTCGTCGCGCAACCCTTCGGTATTTGCCGACACGCCGATGTGCGAGATGGTGAGCTTGCCAACCGCCTGTGCGCCCGGAAAAATGAACTGCCCCGGCTTGGCGGCAATGAAGGTCACGGTCTCGTCTGCGTGAAGTGCGTTCTGGTCGATTTCGCCCGTGTCACAGTCAAGCCCGCTTGGGCAGTCTACCGCGATGATGTAGGGACGGGCGCTTCGCCGTTGTGATGGCTGCGCCAAAACGGTGAAAGGCTCACTCTCGGTTTCGTGAATTGCCTGCTGAACGTGGCGCAGCACCTTTGCTACCTCGTCTCGCAGCGGCAGCTTCACGCCGATCCCAAACAGCGCGTCGATGATGATGGTGGCGCTGGCAACCATATTGGTCAGGACGCGATAACGCTGATCATCTTCGGCATTGGCGATGAAGAGATTGGCATCGCGTACTGCCTTAAAATTGGCGTCGGTTTCGTCACGCGGCTTGAGCAGATAGAAGCGCACCAACGCGCTGGTCTCTTCCGCCAGAATGCGCCCCGCGACCAACCCATCACCGCCGTTATTGCCCGGACCGACCAGCACCGTGATGCTGGCGTCGTTGGGATCCGGTGCTTCGGCGAGTAATGCTTTTACACGTTCTGCCAGCGCTCGCCCCGCGTTCTGCATCAATTGGTCGTAGCTCAGACTTGATGCGTCGGCGGCGGCTTCGATCTGGCGCATTTGCTCAACTGACACTACTTTGTACAAGGCTTATGCTCCTGAAACTGGCAGCAAGGATAATGGGAGAGATTATCATCCCATTCTGGAAGAAAACAAAAATCCAGAAGTCACCGACTTCTGGATTCTTACTGGCAAAGCATTCAGCGAGAAGCTGACGGCTGTCAACTCAATAGCTGCGTTCGACCACCGATTCGGCAAGCTGAATCAGCGCCGTTTTTG
>DATGQJ010000782.1:0-5585 GCA_035304265.1 Oceanobacillus sp. | reverse complement strand
ATCGGGTATGTAGCGTTCGCCGGATACTTGATAGCCGCCGTCTGCGCCTGTCACGCGCCCCAGGTCATTGGATAGGACAAACATGCCAATAACAATGAGAAAACGTGCGCCGATCTCTGAGGAATAATTGTTTGAAACCGCTTCGACGATTTCCCCTCCGATGTATTCAAACATGCGCTCGGCGTTTTCCGGCAGGAGGACAAATCTATCGAATTCCTCGACGGGAACGATACGGGACGCTATCGCCATTGGCTTTACTTCCGTCTGGTCTCACCCTCGCGGCTCTGGGCGTCCATCACCGCCACTGCCGTCATCGCCACAATATCCTCTACGTCGTCACCCGCCTGCAAGACGTGAATGGGAGCGCCGACGCCCAGCAGGATCGGTCCAATCGTCTGCGCTCCGCCCAAGCGCTTGAGCAGCTTATAGGACACGTTCGCCGAACCGAGATCGGGGAAAACGAGAATGTTGGCATCCTTCACCTGACTGAACGGATAGCGCGACTCGATCAGTTCCGGCACGACTGCCGCGTCCGCCTGCATCTCGCCATCCACGCAGATGTCCGGGCGTTTGGCGCGAACGCGCTCCACCGCCTCGCGCACTTTATGGGAAAGGGGATGCGGGGTACTGCCGAAGTTCGAGAACGAGAGCATGGCGACTTTCGGCTCGATGTCCAGTGTCTTGGCGAAATCCGCCGCGAGGATGGCGATTTCGCACAGGGTTGCCGCGTCGGGGTCGATGTTGACCGTCGCGTCGGTGAAGAGATAGACCCGCCCCTTGACGATCACCAGATAGGTTCCGCTTGCCCGCAGCGCACCGGGGCGCGTGTGAAAGATTTGCAGCGCCGGACGCACCACGTCGGGATACTCATAAGAGATGCCGCTGATGAATGCGTCGGCGTCGCCACGATAGAGCATCATCGGACCAAAATAGTTGCGATCCCGCAGCAGTGTTCGGGCGCGGTACAGGGTTACGCCTCTGCGCTGGCGAAGTTCGTGCAAATCGCCCTGATAACGTTCGCGCTGCCCCGGATCGTAGGGGTCGATGATCTCCGGTTGGAAGCGCAGTCCCAACTGCTCAATCGTCCGCATGATGTGATCGCGCCGCCCCAACAGGATCGGCTGGGCGATTCCTTCATCCTGTGCCTGCGCCGCCGCACGAATGACCTTCGACTCTTCGCCTTCGGCAAACACCACGCGCTTTCTCGCGCCGCTCTTTGCCTTGTTCATGATGCGCCCGCGTATCTGCGCCCCGGTTCCCTGCCGGATGATCAGTTCCTCACGATATGCCGTGAGGTCGATCTCGCGCCGCGCCACACCGCTTTCCATCGCCGCCTTCGCCACCGCCGGAGCAATCCACAACAGGGCACGCGGATCAAGCGGCTTGGGAATCAGGTATTCACGTCCAAAACGGATCGCTTCCAGCCCGTAAGCATTGAGCACGCTATCCGGCACGTCTTCGTGCGCCAGCGCCGCCAACGCCCGTGATGCCGCCTGCTTCATCGGCTCGTTGATCTGCCGCGCGTATACGTCGAGCGCTCCCCGGAAGATAAAGGGGAAGCAAAGAACGTTGTTCACCTGATTGGGGTAATCGCTGCGTCCGGTTGCCACAATCGCGTCGCTTCGCGCCTCATGCACCACTTCCGGCATGATTTCCGGCGTCGGGTTCGCCAGCGCAAAGATGATCGGATCGTCCGCCATCAGCTTGACCATCTCGCTCGTCAGCACGTTTCCCGCCGAAAGACCGAGAAACACGTCCGCGCCTTCGATCACGTCAATCAGCTTGCCCGGACTTTTGCCCGCCGCGAACGCGGCTTTGTACGGGTCCATCTCTTCAGGGCGACCCGGATAAACCACTCCGTAAAGGTCGGTCAGGGTGATATTTTCGCGGTGGATGCCGAGACTGACGTAAAACTCGGCAGTGGCAATCGCCGCTGCGCCCGCCCCGCTGATCACCACTTTGATCTCATCCATGCGCTTGCCCACGATTTCCAGCGCGTTCATCAACGCTGCCCCGCTGATGATGGCGGTGCCATGCTGATCGTCGTGAAAAACGGGGATGTCAAGCTGCTCGCGCAGCCGCTTTTCGATCTCGAAGCATTCCGGCGATTTGATGTCTTCGAGATTGATTCCGCCAAAAGTTGGCGCAATCGCCTTCACGACGGCGATCACTTCGTCAACGGTTTGCGCGTCGATCTCGATGTCGTACACGTCGATGTCGGCAAAGCGTTTGAACAACACGCCTTTGCCTTCCATCACCGGCTTGGATGCCAGCGGACCCCGGTTGCCCAGCCCCAGAATCGCAGTCCCATTGGAGACGACGGCGACCAGATTCGCCTTGGCGGTCAGGCGGTATACTTCCAACGGATCGGCATCAATACCAAGCACCGCTTCGGCGACGCCGGGCGAATATGCCAGCGAAAGATCGCGCTGCGAACTCAGCGGTTTGGTCGGAACCACCTCAATTTTGCCGGGGCGACCCTGCTGATGATATTCATAAACATCCTGTTTGGTGATCGTCATACGCCTGTCCCATGAAATTTGTATGCAACTAGATAATAAAAACTTGTTTGTTTTGCTCCAAAACTATCGGTTCACAATTGTAAAACGCGCCCGATGCCCCTGCCACACCTCGGTTTTAATATGTTCGGAAAGACACCCGTTGAGGTTGTATGAATTTTCTATAAATTCTTCCCCAACTGTCTGGTGATCGAGTCAAAAGTCGCGTATCATTCGTAATGTAGCTTAATTACGGTTTTATGTAAGGCGGGCGTAATGTCTACTCAATATTTCACATATGAAGACTTTTCGGTCCTTTCAGCGACCACGCCAGATATGCAGGGGGTCTACGACAAATTCGTCGAACTCCACAAAGCCCTCCACCGTCGTATGCGCGATCACAACTGGGATTTACACCCTAATCTGGACAAAAATGCAATGCTTGTCGGGCGATCCGCCGCATCGTCCACCAATTTTGTCGGACTGGCATTGCCCTACCTGCGTTCGCGAGAGCAGGCACAGCTTGTTGAACGGCTGATGGGACGTGATGGCGTCGCAACGTCATCGCACGTGGATGTGAACCGTCATCCTGTTATCGAACTTCGTTTGACGCCGGAACATTTCACTGCTGAACTGGTACTCGCGCCGTCGGCGTGGTGGGATCAGCGCAATCTGATCGGCAAGCTCTCGGTTGCCCGCCACCGCGAAACCTTCCGCAATCTGCTTCAGCGTATGGATGGCGAATACCGCTTTGGCTTCTGGGACGGCATTCACCTCAGTGAGTTACACCTCACCAATCGCCAGCTTTTGCGCGGCAGCATCCTTGAAGAATGGATGAGTACCTTCTCCGATGGACAGGATTGGCTGCGCGTGGGGGTGTGGTATGAGCCTGATCATCCCAGCCTGAATGCAGGAACAATCCTCAGCGAAATTACCCAACGATTCTCTGCACTTTATGGTCTCTATACCTTTATGCTCTGGACAAGCAATAATAATTTCCACAGCTTCTATAAAGGGCATATTCCCTACAATGGCAAGGATGTCCGTTTGTAATACAACGACGCAGTTAAAAAGGGCAAAGTTAAAAGTGGAAAGTCATCACACAAGAGAGGCTTTCCACTTTTTGCTTTCCACTCCATTCCATCAATATCCCGTCTCGCGTTTCAGGCGGTTGAGCAGGGGGCGGTTCTCCACATATCGCTGTAAATTCTCGATGAAAAGCAGCGCTGCTTTCTCGTGATAGTGAGCGCTGCTGCCCGCGACGTGCGGGCTGATGATCACGTTGTTCAAATTCCACAACGGGCTGGAAGGCGGGAGCGGTTCTTCCTCGAACACGTCCAGCGCCGCGCCGCCAATTTGCCCTGCTGCCAGCGCCGAAATCAACGCCGCTTCGTCCACCACCGCGCCACGCGCCACATTGATGAGAATCGCCGTTTTCTTCATCGAGCGCAGCACTTCTTCGTTGATCAGGTGACGGGTTTGCGGCGTCAGCGGGGTTGTGATTACCAGAAAATCGCACTCTTTCGCCATCGAAGCGATTGCTTCCGGCGGATACAAACGGCGCGGGATTTCGCCCTGTGGGTCGCCCGTACCCGCTTCGGCATATTCATCTTCGGCTTCGGGGTGCATCACGTCGCGCTTGACCGCCAGCACTCTCATGCCCATCTGATCAGCGATTCGCGCCAGTTCGCGCCCGATGCTGCCGTAACCCACGATGCCGAGCGTTTGCCCGCGCAGGTGAACAGGCGCAAATATGTCGTCGGGGTTGAGCATATCGTTGCGTTTGGTGGGCCATTCGGCTTTCGCTTGCAGTTCCAGCATTCGGGGAAGTTTGTAGGTGAACGCCAGCATCATCGCCAGACAATACTCGCTCATTTGAACGGCGTGCATTCCGCTTGCCGTCGTCACCTCTACGTCCTGCGCCTGTATGATTGGCTCTTTGATGACGTGATCGATTCCGGCGCTGTGCAGTTGAATCCAGCGCAGACGCGGCGCTTGCGCGGGTGAGGGCAGTATTCGCGCTGTGTATAACACTTCGGCGTTTTCCCATGCTCGATCCGGCACGTTGGGAAAGTACCGCTCCACCCTTAGGCGCGACGATACCGCGCGAAGCTGATCGATGATCTCGTCGGAAAAATCCATTGCTACGACCACGTGGATCAAATCAGGAAGGGGTTGGGTCATCGCCTCATCTCTTTGTCGCTCAAATGGAATAATCGCCCATATTATGCCTTCGCCGCACAGATAGCAAGCCTGCGTAGCGACACGACGACAGGGGTGTTAAAGTTAGAAACCATTACGAGACAATGCATTACACGAATTTTCAGGAGAACGACACATGGGCTTGATGGATGGTAAAGTGGCGGTGATTTTCGGCGTCGCCAACAAGAACTCGATTGCGTGGGGAATCACCCAGCGGTTTCACGAAGAAGGCGCACAGATCGCGCTTTCCTATGGCGATCCGGTGCTGGAAAAGCGGGTTTTCCCGCTGGCGGAAGAGATCGGCTGTGACTTCGTGGAGTTGTGTAACGTCACCGACGACGCGCAGCTCGATGCCGTTTTCGCGAAAATAAAAGAGCGCTACGGGCGGATTGATACGCTGGTTCACAGCGTTGCTTTCGCCAACCGCGAAGACCTTGGCGGGCGTTTCGTCGATATTTCGCGCGAGGGCTTCAAGATGGCGCTCGACATCAGCGCCTACAGCCTGATTGCAATGGCGAAACGCGCCGAACCTTTGATGACCAACGGCGGCTCGATCATGAGCCTCACTTACTTCGCCGCCGAGAAGGTCATGCCCAAATATCATGTCATGGCGGTGGCGAAATCAGCATTGGAGACCATCACTCGTTATCTCGCCAACGATCTCGGTCCGAAGGGCATTCGCGTGAATGCCATCAGCGCGGGACCGATCAAGACACTGGCGGCGGCGGGCGTGCCCGGTTTCCGTCTGATGCTCAAATATTCCGAGAAAGCCTCGCCGCTGCGCAAGCTAGTTTCACAGGAAGAGGTCGGCAACGCCGCGCTGTTCCTCGCCTCGGATCTCGGCAGCGCGGTCACGGGTGAAGTCATGCACGTGGATGCGGGGTA
>DATGQJ010000781.1:0-6887 GCA_035304265.1 Oceanobacillus sp. | reverse complement strand
GGCAGATGCAACCAGTTCGGGCGTGCCCCAACCGAAGTTCAATCGACACTGCTCACGACGTTGTGACA
Organism: Oceanobacillus sp.; assembly: GCA_035304265.1. Classification (GTDB taxonomy): domain Bacteria; phylum Chloroflexota; class Anaerolineae; order Aggregatilineales; family Phototrophicaceae; genus Flexifilum. Next base: position 6,819 of record DATGQJ010000781.1, on the reverse strand, counting down.
GCGTGCGCACTTCGGTCATGATGCGCTGTAAAATCGCCTGCACCTGCCGCGCATACTCGCTGTCTCCGGTGAGGTGATATGCCAGCGCTTTGGCATAAAGCACCGCAACCCCTCTTCGATCATCGATCCATGCCGGGTTATCCGAGTTTCTACAGGTTTCGTTCTCGTCAAGGCTAAAATCCCAATCGCGTTCTGCCCACTGCAACACGTCGGCAACCGCATCGGCATACGGTTGAATGCCTTGCGCAGCTTTTTCAGCGATCACGCGCAGTTCCTGCGGCGTCGTCAAATAACCGCGTGATCCGCCAGAATCAACCGGTTGCCCATGTGCAATGCCAAGTGCGGTAAACGCCAACGCAATCAAGATGAATATCCTCACGTTCCCTCTACTTATAGATGCAGTAGTCGCTTCAGCGCCGTTCGTTGCTGGATGCACAGGCGCAGCAGGTTAAAGTAGTATCCGTTCGACAGATTCGTTGCCTGTAGACGAGTGGCTTCCTTCAAGGCGCGATGCATCCAACAAAGATAGAACATCGGTTGAATCAGGTCAGATGCCAAGCCAACCCGATTAACGTAATCGTCTGTCGCTTGGACAATGAGACGGTTGATGCCCGTGTCTCCCAGAAAATGGCGCTCGAAGCCTTGAATACGATCAGAAATTCCCTGCGCTTTTGCGGCGCTCACCACGTATGAGCGCAGGAAATAGAACAAATCCCAGAGCGGCATTCCCAGCGGTTCGGCGGCTTCCCAATCCAGAAAAACCAGTTTGCCGTCCGCTTTGACGAGAATATTCCACGCGCCGGGATCGCCATGCTGGAAAACCAGCGGGAAAGCGCCCTTGGTATTACGCACCAGATCAACCTGTTCACGCAGGAATGTCTGTTCATCTCCGGTCAGCGGGTAGATGTCGGCGAACATGCCGTATAGCTGCATCAGGCTATCCGCGACCTGACTGGTGTCCGTCGTTATGGGCGGAGTATCTCCCGTTCCCAGATCGGTCAGCCATCGAATCGCCTGCAAGACGTGTGGACAATCCTCACGGTAGGTCGTGCGTTTGCGGAACGGCACGCCTTCTACGTGCGTTTCGCCGACGATGGTGCGATTCGCGTGATGCCCCCAGAAAGCAATCTGGGGGATCGTCCCCGGTTCTACGCGATCACTTTCGTCGAGCAGGGTCAACGCGCGAACTTCATTTTCCAAACGCGCATTGAAGCGTGAATCGCGCACCATCTTCACGATGTATTTGGGTACAGTCTCCTCCTGTTGGAAGAGATAGCAGAGCACCTTGCGGGAACTGTATTCCCCTGATGCGACGACTCCCCAACGGTAATCGTCAAGGCGCAGACCCGCATGATAGGCAAGGTTGCGAATGTACTGGGGTGGCGCGGACTGCGTGCCCGTTTCCTCAGGCATCATGTTTATCAGGACGCCGCTGCGAACCACGAGATGGGTGTGCTGGTGCAGCGCCTTTTCCGCCATCTCGAAGCTGGACAGCAGCCGTTTGCCTGCGACACGCGCCGCCTGCCGGAACTCGCGTTTTGCCACGCGCTTGATACGTTTGGCTCCGCTTTGCTTACCGGTGCCATTCTTGGTGCTGGTAGCGGCGTTATTCTCACCCAGCAGCCGCTTTTTGATCGGCTTGAAAGTCTTTTGCTGTACCGACGGGCTGAATAGCCGCTGCGCCAAGAAGTAATCTATCGTCTGCTTATCTTGCAGCGGAACGGCGGTCACGGCTTCTCCGTAAAGCGGCGTGAGCCAGAATTGGCGTGCTTCGCCAGTCGCCAGCTTGAGAGGCTGCCCCCGACGGATGGATGGATGTTCTTCCCAGTAAAACATGCCTTCGGGTTTGCAGCGTCGCATGAGCGCGGTTAAAAGCCAGTGATTTTGCTTGACATGCCCGACACTGGCGCGACTGTCGATCACGATCAGGTCGAACATCTCGTTCACCGGGAACTGCGCATAATTCGTGGCGGCGTGCCAGACGATGTTCTCAAGCGGATACTGCTCTGCTTTTTGACGCAGTGGGCTAGGTCTTGTATCAAGGATCACCAACCGCTGGCTTGCGCGAGATAACGCCAGCAGCGTCGTCCAACGCGGCGTTCCCAGACATAAAACCTGCTCCATCTCTAAAGAGGGGAGCAAAAACAACCAGTTTGCGCCCGTTACCTCACCTTTGACGTTAGTTCCCGGTGTATAGGACGCAGCCAGCGTAACGTCGAGAAGCGTTGCCTGTCTAATCACGATAACAACCACCTCACAGGTGCAAAACGTAGCACTTCGGGGAAGGTCTGCTCCAAATTGAGCGCGTGACGATTGACCCTCAGCACCCACAAACAAACTATTCCCGCAATGATAAAACTAAGGTAGAAAGGTGGCGCAAGCAAACTCTGAACCATGAGCAACCCAAACGCAGCCAACAAAATGCTGCCATAAACCCGTATGTAGCTTATGTCAAAGACCTTGATGTCCGTACCGCGCAAGCCAAGTTGTTTCAGGATGTTGAACAAGATCAATGTGCTGGTCGTGCCTACCGCCGCGCCCATTGCTCCGTAGCGTGGGATCATGAAAAGGTTTACGACAAGATTGATAGCAGCAGCGGCAATATCCACGATCACGATGTAGCGCAGCCTGCCGATGACCTTCAGCGCCAGCCCGTTCTGTCCGGTAGCAGCATTCACGTAATACCCGAAGGACAGCAGCGCGAGAATAATGCCCGATTCGGCGTAGCGCTCTTCAAAGACCAGCACCGTAAGCGGCTGTGCCAGTGAAAACGTCAGCGCGAAAATCGGGAACGACATGATGGCGACCCAGACGGCGTTCTGCCAGTAAAGGTTATTGACCCCTTCCCGGTCATTCCGCGCCAGCATTCTTGCTGCCGCAGGCGTGAACAGCAGCGCGAAGCTGGTGAGAATAAACTGGTTAAGGCGTGCGGTAGGCTGCACGACACGGAACGCCGCAACCAGTTCCGTACCGTGATAACTTTCCAGCAGCACCGCATCCATGCTGTTCATGACCACGTACACGAGGTCAGAGGCGAGCAGGGGAACGGTGAAAGACAACACTTCGCGGAATGGGAACTGCATCGCTCGAAGCTGGAAATGTTGCAGCACCTGTCCTTCACGGAGAATCCGCCACAAGACCGCTCCAAAAATGATGATCCCGATCACCGCGCCGGTCACGTAACCCACCGCGAGGAAGGTCACGTCACTGCTTCCAAGGATCAGCAGCACCACCGTCGTGAGCCTGATGGCTGGACCCAGAATGTACTTCTGGAAAAAGATCGCTTTTGGACGTGAAAAGACGGCGAACATCCCGTTCAGCACGTTATCAATTGCCTGCACAGGCGAAAGCACGATCATGATCGCCAGCAAAGCGAGCACCTGCGGGTCATTGACCAGCGACTCACTGAGGGTTCCCTGAAGGAATTGAAAGGCAATGACGATCACAATCCCCAGCGTAACGATGCCGCCAAGCACCATCACCAGCGTGCCGAAGAGTTTGTTGTATTCCTCTTTTTCGTGGTAGATCGGCAAAAAGCGGGTGACTGCCCGGTCTAGCCCCAGCGTAACGATGGTTTCGCCAAGCGCGACCAATGACAGGGCATAGGCAAACGCGCCGAAGTCCGATTTGGTTAGATAACGGGCAATGAGTACCTGAACGGCATAATTGACCACCATCGAGATCACGCGACCAACCAACAGCAGGCTTGATCCGCGTATCTGGCGACGGGTGGATGGTTTTTCTACACCCGGTACTCCAACTGCAACGTCTGTAGTCAAGGTTCTACCCCGTTTCTAGAGTTATTCGCTGTTCCGTAACCGGAGCCATGGACCCGGCACGTCAGGCTGCAATTCCGCTTTTAGCTGGCGTAAAGCCAGACAGACAAACACACTTAAGCCGAACACGAGACATAACTCTGTCCACTCGGCATATCGAGCGACGACAAAGGTGGGTTCGGGCCAAAGGATGAAGCGAATCGGGTTATAGGCAAAGGCAATGAAGAAGGACGATGACAGACACAGCGGCGGGATCAGCAGGTAATTGGCATATAACCAGCGTTTTTCGAGGCGCAGTTTGCGGTTGAGGAAGAACGCCATGACCCCGATGAATTCGACAGCGATGATCGCCAGATTGAACACGCCGAACGTCCCCCCAATATTGTGGAAGACAAGCTCATTCGTCGGGTTGAGGGAACGCAGTGAGTCCGGTATTTCAAAGCCGAAAACGCGCTGTCCCCACGAGATTTCTTCACCTGCGCAGAACAACATTGCGCCTGTCGCCAGTACGTAGATGACGGCGAGCCATCCATGCTTTGCTCTGAACAACAGATATGCAATTCGCGTTGTGATAACCGCCGTGAGCATGAAACCACCAAAGGTCAGCCATTCGACAGGACCATCTTCAGTAAGTAGGAATCTATAGAAATCTCTATTAATCGCCGCAAAAATCATAATTACACTGCCCAATATAGGAAGCCAGAACAGCCACCAGGCAGCATTTGAGGACAGATTCCACTCATAAGCCGATTGCTCAAACGCTCTGTTGATCCAATTCATGCTTACCTTGCCTTTCGCTCAAATATGCTGTCTCCTTGAAGACCCATACCGCTGCACCGGCAACTGCCAGCAAAAACCAGTAGTATCGAGCATAGGAAAGATGCAAGAAGGTCGCGGTTGTCATATACGCCAGTATTGCCAGCAAGAAGCCCGCGAGGGTATGGAAGTATTCACTGTTGCGTGTTTTCCAATACCTCGATTGCCGCCACAAGCCGATCATTGTGACCAGCGGAATACCGATGAATGCGCTGAAGCCGAGGATTCCGGTATCGGCGAGTTCTTCCAGATACATATTGTGAGCACGTCGATCCTCGGTGAGCCGCCGTAGACCAATTTCGTTGCCCGCCGCCCGAAGGTAGCGGATGGTTTGTCCGGGTCCCACGCCAAGAATGGGACGGTCAAGAAAAATCAAGATCGTCCCAAGGTTTTCAGTGGCACGCCCTAACAACGACGTGTCCGCCGATGACGTGTCTCCAGATGCCAGCCCGGATACCTCTCCAAGTGTCGAAATACGCTCGAAATAATCCGGGGCAAACACCAGCATCAGGAGTGGAACGCCAACCGCAAGCGCCAGCCAGTAGCGGAACGGGATGGTTCGGAGGATGAGCATCGCCACGAACATGACCACCAGCGCGATGCCAGCGCCACGCGAGAACGTGAGGAAAGTTCCCCCAAGAATGGCGATGCCACATAATGCCGCCAACACACGAAGTGCCCGCGACTTTTCGGCAATAATGCGAGAAATCGCAAGGGGGACGAGCACGACCATGATCTGGGCGTAGCGATTCTTTTCACCAATCGGTCCCGCCAGACGTGTCACCGTACGCTGGTCTCCCAGAAAGCTCTCCGGACCTGCGTTGATCTGCGCGTTCGAAACCTGCGCCAGACCGCTGAAATCATTTTCATAATCCCCGGTTACCCCCTGATAGACCGACAAACCGCCGATGAATCCACCCGCAAGGATCAGCGTCCAGACGACCTGTCGAAGCCGTTGGGGATTTCGGATACAGTTCACGATCAGGAAATAGAGGATAAGCCCTTCGACGAGATAATTGTTGACGCGCGAGTACGTCGCGCTCGGCTGTACGGACACCGCAGCAGAGAGCAAACTCACGGCGAGGTAGATGACCATGAGGATCAACGCAGCGTTGATCACCACCCGCTGTCTTTGCACGATGATGATGTAAAACAGCGGCACGCCGAGCAGCACGAAAAAGGAGGTGGCGATGAAGTCGGGGACGCCGTTCAGGATAGCGACCACGCTCAGATTGGTGTAAAAGACGAAGATCACGACGAGGGTCGTAAACTCCGGCTTCCACAACATGATGCCGGCGATGACGCATACCAGCAGCACCAGCAGCGACGTTTCCACGCTCGCCGCTAGAAGGAGGGGCAGAGCGAACAGCAATGCTGCGGCGATCAGCAGCAGCATGATCAACCGCGATCCTACCGACGTTAACTCAGAGCGCAGATTTACCATGAGGTTGCTTGCACATTCTGATGCTGGGGCTGCCAGCGATCAATCGTTCGCCCACGTACAATGTTGAGCGTTGCTATGAACGCCGCCACGTAAACCATGCAGAAGTAATACGGAATGCTGAAGCACTTCAGGCTGCCGATTTTTCGGTCTGCCAGCAGCCATCCAAGCAGCGCACAGCCGTAAAAAGCCACCTGAAGCAGCATCGTCACCTGATAGAAAAGTCCGCTGTTCCACAGGAACGGGTTGACCACCAACAAAACCAACAAGGGCGCGAACATCAAACGGCGCAAGACCTTGTGTGAAAACAACTGCAAGGCGTAAAACCCGTATTTGGACGGATTGAGCAGTTCGCGCATCACCAGCACAGCCCGCAGCCCGCGAGTCATGATCCGCACTTTTCGTCCAAACTCGCGGTTGCTTGCGCCGGAGACAGGCTCGTAAGCCACCGCATCGGGCGCAAACACCAGCCGGTATCCCTGTGCAATGACGCGCGTCGAAGTGACAAAATCGTCGGTGACGCCAGCGGGGACAGCGCGGAACAGGGAACGTCGTATCGCGTAAATCGCGCCCGTTGCTGAGATGGCGTTACCCGCCGCGCTCTGGGATTGTTTCAACCCGCGATCAAAGTTCCAATAACTCTGTTCGCCGTCGTTGTTGGTCATGCCATCCGCTTTCGACAAATAGCGCTGGTTGCCTGCAACCCCGCCAACAGAAGGATCAGAGAATGGGGCGACCAAGGCGCGAAGGGCATTCTTGCTGAAGATGCTGTTGGCGTCGGAAAAG
>DATGQJ010000780.1:0-5135 GCA_035304265.1 Oceanobacillus sp. | reverse complement strand
AACCCGCGACCACCGAGCGTCCGGCGAAATTACTGATGAACCCTGCCAGCAGCGGCGGAATCGGGCGATAGGCATAAGGCGCGACCAGCCCGGCATTGCCGGAAATCCCGTTTTCCGCCATGTCGATGTAGTGATAGTGATCCCACACGTAGCGGTAAACATTGAGCGAGTTGGTGAACAGGTCGAGGACGAACACCCACACGACGGCAAAAACCAGCGCGAGGACATACTGCACGATGGGACGCTGGAGCATCTGCCAACGATGGACACCGGACAGAATCACCCCCGCCACAGCCGCGACGATAGAGGGTGCGATCAACAGCCATGCCCTTACTGCCGACGATGGCTCGTTGAACACCGACTGAACCGGAACTGTCCATTCCTGCGACGAATCATCGGCAAAGACGAGGCGAATACGCGGAGTCGTGCCGTCGCAGTGTTGGCGCTCGCCTGTGCCGGTAACGGGCGCATCGGCAATGTAGACCTCGCGCACCGTCTCGCCCGTCACTTCCCATGTGAGAGGGATGCAGTCGCCGTTGAAAGTCGTGTTTGTCCGTTCAACCGAGAACCGGATTTCTGCGCCGTTGAACGCCTCACTAATCAACTGGGGATTCTGCGCCCTTTCCGAGATCAACCGTGCAGCGAAGAACAACAGAATGGGCGAAACCAGCAAAAGCAATATGCCGATGATGCGGCGTGGAGTCATCGAAATTGTCCATTGGGTGGAAAATCAATCGGAGAGATTGAACCGCAAAGCCGCGAAGTGCGCAAAGGGGAATACAATGAATCAGAAACTAAGCGTCTCCCCGTCATCGGGAATCCGCAACTGCTCAGCGGTAATCCCCTGCGCTGTTGCAAAGGCGCGTAAATCCGCCCGTGTGACTGTGCTGTGGTCGTAAGCCTCCATGTGAACGGCAACCACAACCGCGTCCGGCGCGGTGCGGCACACGGCAATCGTCTGTTCGGCGTCCATCACAATCGGGGACTTCGACTCAAACTCCGCGCCGCACGAATGGGTGATGATCACGTCCGGTTGGTAATCGCGCACAATCTTTTCCACCTCGTCATACCAGATGGTATCCCCACACCAGTAGACCGTCGGCTCACCGTTGGATTGGAACACGAAGCCCGATACCTGTCCCATCTTTTCCGCCCAGATACCACTGCCGTGTTGTCCCGTCGTGCGAATGAGGCGAATCCCATTCCAGTCCTCACGGTCATACAAAATCCGCACGTCCGTGAAACCTTTGTCCCCGATAAACGCCTCATTTCCCGGTTGGCAATACAGGGGAAGGTCTTTCGGGAGCAGTTCCCACGCTGCCTGCTCGAAATGGTCACGGTGCAGATGCGAAACTATCACCATCTCCACGCCGTCGATCACTTCTTCCGGTTTGCAGGGCAAGTCCACCATCGGGTTGCGTGATTTGCCAACCAACGGATCGTAGGCGTGTTTCGCCGCCAGACACGGGTCAATCAGGATTGCTCGCCCGCCGTAATTCAGCTTCAGCGTCGCGCTGCGAATCAATTGCAATTTCATGGGCTAACCGACCCCTCTAATTGTCCGCTTTGTGGAGAGATTGAACCGCAAAGCCGCGAAATACGCAAAAGTGCATTATTGATCGGGTGTAGAAGAAGGGCTAAGGTCTTGTCAGCGGCAAACAACCGCATCTGCTCGGCTCAACTTAGCGCACGCAATACGGGCATTGCTTTGCCCGCTCACGTCGTTCCTGCTCAGCTTTCTGCTTTTGCGCATGTTTTGCTGCTCTCGCGTATTTCATATCTAACACAGTAGCGAGAACTATTCCGATGGGACCCAAAATGAAGCCGCCAAGACACCCAATGCCCCAACTGTCGCGAAAAAGGTATGCCGAAATGAACCCGCAAATCGCCCAGAAGGCGAGAAATTCCATGTTGTCCTTGCCGTATACTCATCAGTGAACTTCATTGAGGGTGGACAGTCGCCGTCGGCGCAGCCCCATCCGCCTCATCTGTCGCTTCTGCATCCACTGGCGCGTCACAGCGTCCACCTGCCCATTCGATCCCGCCGATCAAATGCTCCAAGAACAACGCTTCGGAGAACGATTCGGACGTATGACCGAGCGCCGTATAGAATGCCCGCCCGCCGTCGAATTCATGCGCCCACGAGATCGGATGATCGCCGCCCATCGTGCCGCCTTCGTAAGTGCTTTCGTCCACGCTCAAAATCACGTTGACGTTTTCGCGCGGGTTGCTGTGGAAGTTGTACCACTCGTCTCGATGTTCCCACGTTTCCGGCAGCGTTTTTGCCGATGGATGGGTCGAATCCTCAAGGATCAATGTGGCTGTCGAAATTGCCGGATGGTCGGCAAAATACGCGCCCACCAGTTCACCATACCACGCCCAGCCATACTCGGTGTCGGTTGCCGAATGAATGCCCACGTACCCGCCGCCAGCTTGAATGAACTGCTCGAAAGCCGCTTTTTGTTCTTCGTCCAGAATGTCGCCCGTTGTGTTCAGGAAGATCACCACGTCAATGTCCGCCAGCGTTTCGTCGTTGAAAACTGTGCTGTCTTCGCTTGCCGTGACCGTCCATTCACGGTCTTCCGCTAATTTCTCAAGCGCCTCAATCCCCGCCGAAATCGACTCGTGGCGGTATCCCGCCGTTTTTGAAAAGACCAGTAAATGCAGAGGTTCCATAATCACGTCCTCTTCTATGCAGCCTGCTTCTGGAGACAATGGTTCCGGGGTGCTCTGGCTTTTGGTCAGCGAATAAAAACCGGCTGCCAGCCCGACAATCAATAACCCGCTGATGATATATCGCATGGTCTATCCTCGCTCTCCAGCCAGATTGTACCGGACGCAATGCGCTGTGTCAGGGCAGGGGGATTATGCCGATACAAACGCAACCATCATTTGAATTGGGTTAGAACTTATCCAACCAATTTCCAACTTTCACCTGCAAATACCTGCAACGCAGGTAACATTCCCAAAAACTCATCTTCACATCTAACGCCACATTTATCATCCAGTTGTAGAATCTAACTGTTGCCGCACCATCTTATCAGAGAGTATAATCCGAACATATGTACCAAGTCCCATCAAGGTCTGAGACAATGGCTCAGGACAAAATCGCTGTGCGTGGCGCACGCGAGCACAATCTCAAGAATATCGATGTCGAAATCCCACGGAACAAACTGGTTGTCATCACCGGCTTGTCCGGTTCGGGCAAATCGTCACTGGCGTTCGACACCATCTTCGCCGAAGGGCAGCGTCGTTACGTCGAAAGCCTGAGCGCTTATGCTCGCCAGTTTCTCGGTCAAATGGAGAAGCCGGACGTTGACCAGATCGAAGGTCTAAGCCCTGCCGTCTCGATTGACCAGAAAGGTGTCAGCCACAACCCGCGCTCAACCGTCGGCACCGTCACGGAGATTTACGACTACCTGCGTTTGCTCTACGCTCGCATCGGCATCCCACACTGTCCGGTCTGTGGCGAAGAAGTCGTCGCCCAGAGCGCACAGCAAATCGTGGACGAAGTGAAGGCGCTCGCCGATCAGCTTCCCCCCGACTCCGACAGCGGGGTACGTATTCAAGTCCTTGCGCCCGTCATTCGTGGACGCAAAGGGCATCACGAAAAAGTGTTTGAGGACATCCAGAAAGCCGGATTTGCCCGCGTTCGTGTTGACGGCGAAGTCCGCGATCTGGAAGAAGACATCGAACTGGATCGCTACAGCATTCACGCCATCGAGGTCGTGGTAGACCGCCTGATCATCCGCAGATACGACGACCCGAACTCCGAAGAGGCACGCAACGCCGAAACGCGCCTGACCGACGCCATCGAGACTGCGCTGGAAATGGGTGATGGTCTGGTGATCATCAACAATCTCTCGCAGAACCCGCCAACCGACACGCTGTTCAGCGAGCATCTGGCATGTGTCAACGGTCACGGCAGCCTGCCGGAGATCGAGCCGCGTACCTTCAGCTTCAACACGCCCAAAGGCGCTTGCCCCGATTGTCAGGGGCTTGGCTTCCGGCTGGAACTGGATCGAGACTTGATCGTCCCCAACCCTGAAAAGAGCATTCAGGATGGCGCGATTCAGGCGAACGGCTGGAACTTCGACAACGGCGATAGTTGGGCGTGGAACGTCGTGCGTGCGATCTCCGAGACGTTCAAGATTCCGCTGGATAAGCCGTGGAAATCGCTCACGAAGGAACAGCAGGACTTGTTTTTGTACGGCACCAACGGGCGCAAAATCAAAGTCCAGTACACCAACACCAACGGTTACACCCGCGAATACTGGACTTCGTTTGAAGGCATCATGAACAACCTCGCGCGTCGTTACCGCGAGACCGAGTCTGATGGCATCCGCGAGACGATTGAGCAGGTGATGTCACAAGTGCCGTGCAGCACCTGCAACGGCAAGCGCCTGCGCCCGGAAGCCCTCGCCGTGACCATAGCAGGCAAGTCGATTTATGATGTCTGCGTGCAGCCCGTTAGCGAACTCGAACGCTGGATCGCCGACCTGCGAGGCAAAAACGGCACGCCCGCGCTGCTGACCGAACGTGAACAGCAGATCGGACACCAGATTCTCAACGAGATCGAAGCGCGGGTTGGCTTTCTCAACAACGTCGGCTTGAACTACCTCAGCCTCGCCCGTGCAGCATCAACCTTGAGCGGCGGCGAAGCACAACGCATTCGCCTCGCCACGCAGATCGGCAGTCGTCTCACAGGCGTGCTTTACGTGCTGGACGAGCCTTCCATCGGCTTGCATCAGCGCGACAACGCCAAGCTGATCCAGACGTTGATGGGGCTGCGCGATCTCGGCAATACCCTGCTGGTAGTCGAACACGACGAAGAGACCATGCGCAGCGCCGACTGGCTGATCGACCTCGGTCCCGGCGCGGGCGAACACGGCGGCTACGTGATCGCCGAAGGCACGCCGGAAGAAGTGGCGGAAGTCGAGGACAGCCTGACCGGACGCTATCTCAGCGGGCGGCTCAGTATCGACGTGCCCGCGCAGCGTCGCCCCGGCAACGGCAAGAGTCTGATCGTGCGTGGCGCTCGTGAGAACAACCTGAAGAACCTCGACGTAGAGTTCCCGCTCGGCAAGCTGGTGTGCATCACCGGGGTCAGCGGCAGCGGCAAGTCTACGCTGATG
>DATGQJ010000779.1:0-3719 GCA_035304265.1 Oceanobacillus sp. | reverse complement strand
GTAGGTATCTATGCCGTCGCCATCCAGGAAGATGTTGAGAGCAGGTGTGTCGTCCACTTCGACGGTGTAGCGATCCCGCACCCCTTCTTCAAGTTCTCCGGTCACGGTCTCGCCTACCGCGATGCTGCCATTGTCTTCAGTGGTGTAGTCTTGTGCGTGGGCAGCCGTGAGGACAAGCAAACCAGCCAGTAGCAAGAAAACCATTCGCTTCATCACTCAGTAGCCCCTTTTGAAATAAAAAACGCAAGGTAGGATTTGACATGATTTTAGAGCTTCATGCAACATTTCGGGCTAGGCGTAATCCTTCACCATCAACACAATGCGCACACCGAACAGCAGAAAAAGCCGCGTGAACAACAGCTTCCACAGAATAGCGGGCGGCGCTTTCCAGATGGGAATTTGCCGGTAGCCAAAACCTGCGTAGTAGTCTTGCATACGGTCACGGCAGGTGAGGTAAAGCGGGCGTCCGGCTCTGGCTTCCAATGCGCGAATCAGTTCACCTGCAATCCCCTGCCGCCGATATTCCGACAGCACCACCAGACTGCCAAGTTCCAGACAGTCCGGATACTCCTTGACCTGCCCGATTCCCACGATTTTGCCGTCGCGCTCCGCCACCAGAAAATGCTGCCATTTCACCGAAGTTGGGTCGAGATGTTCGCGGCTCACCATCTGCTTGATGATCGCGTCGTCCTGCTCCGTCGCCGGACGGATATGAAGGTCTGACATTGGGCTGCCCCGTCGAAAAAGCCATTATACAGAACTTGCATCATAGCTCATCGGACGCTGAGGCAGGTAGATAACCAAGTTTGAGCATTTCCAACCATTTTTTACCTGTTCTTGCCTTACCCTCTATTGCGTCACATAACACAGTCGTTATACTTCCATCCTATGCGTAAATTGCTTCTCATCATCTGCTTGCTGCTGGCAGCCTGTGAAGGCGATATGCCAGCATCCAACAGCACCGCACCTACCGCGATCATCTTCCCGACGATGACGCCCGGACGTGTGATACGCGGTCCCTTGCCCACTGTCGTCGCCCTCCCGCTGGATGGCGGCAACCTGAGCAACCCGGCAACCGCAATCGCGCTCGCCAACCTCCCCACGCCCACGCCCAACTATCAAGCGTGTCCGGCAGTCAATCCTGAGACGGTATTGAACGAAAACCGTCCCTCCAACCCGCGTGAAATTGACGATGTGCTGCTGCGCTTCCTCAACGACGGCGGATCGGCGCAGGCATTGGAAATTGCCGTGCGCGAACGATGGGGCATTCTGGGTGAAGATGGCTTTGTGCGCGGCGACCTTGACTTAACAGGCGAAGGGACACCTGAGATCGTCCTCAGCTACGATGCGCCGCAAGAAGGCGGAACGCTCCTGATCTTCGGCTGTGCCGACGGGCGCTACCTCACCCGCTACCAGACGGCACTTGGCGGCGACACCCCGCCGACGCTCATCAACACAGGCGACATGAACGTTGATGGTCGCCCGGATTTGCTCTTTGCCGCGCGAGTCTGCGAGGAGTCGTGCCAGTACGTCAGCCAGTTGGTCACGTGGGATGCACCGCGTGGGCGTTTCATCAATCTGTTGAGCGGTGAAATCACCAGCGACGAACTGCCCACCGTCGAAGACCTTGACGCGGATCGCGTCGGTGAAATCGTGGTGCGGCTGAGCAACCCCGGCACCGCCGAAACCGGACCTCTGCGCACCGGCTTCACCATGTACGACTGGAACGGGGCGGTTTACACCCGTTCAGTTACACAATTGAACCCGCCGCGCTTCCGTATTCAGGTTGTCCAGCAGGCAGACGCAGCGCTTGCCAGCGGCAACACCGCCGAAGCCATCAGCCTTTACGAACTGGCGCTGAACGATCCGTCGCTTGAAAACTGGCACAACGACGATCAGCCGATTCTGCAAAGTTACACTCAGTACCGCCTGCTGCTGGCGTATTCCGACATTGAAGACCCGCGCCGCATTGAACTCCATGCCAGCATCTTGCAGGCATACCCTGACCCGGCAACCGCGCCCGTCTATGCCGAACTCGCCAAAACCTTCTGGAATGCCCTGCAAGTGACCAATAATTTGCATAGCGCCTGTCTGGAAGTGCAGGATATAATCACGGCGCGTCCAGAGGCGCTCGCGCTGCTCAACCGCTACGGCAACCGCAGCCCCACCTACACGGCGGCAAACGTGTGTCCGTTTTAAATTGAACGCGAGCGACCTAATGCCGTTTTCCAAATAAAGACGGAGTTTGCGGGAGTGTGTTAACCTCACCACGTCTCGCTCCGCTCGACTCCCCCTCTCCACTTCGTGGAGAGGGGGTTGGGGGTGAGGTTCGAGAAAGCGATTTCCGTTCCATTTTGTCAAAGCGCATTAGATCGCCCCTGCATACGTGGTATTCATCTTCTCATCGTTCGAGGTTCACAATGTCTGATCTGCTTCAATTTTTCAAAAGCCGTCAACAAGCGATGGTTGACCTGCTGACGACGCTGGTGGAATTTGAAACCCCCACCCGTGACAAAGTCCACGTGGACAAGATGGTCGCCTTCATGGAAGACCAGTTCCGTTCGCTTGGTGCGTCGTCGGTCACGCGCATTCCCCAGACCGAAGTGGGTGATTTGCTGCTGGCGAAGTGGAATGAAACCGCGCCCGGCAAGCCGATCATGTTTCTCATCCACGCGGATACGGTTTGGCCCATCGGCACGCTGGCGGAACGTCCGGTGCGGATTGATGAGGAAGGGCGCTTGTTCGGTCCCGGCGCAATCGACATGAAAGGCGGCATCACCGTCGTCCTGTCGGCGTTGCAAGGGCTGAAGGATCGCGGCGAAATCCCTGAGCGTCCGATCTGGGTGTTACTGACCTCGGATGAAGAAGTGGGCAGCACCTACTCTAAGCCGCATATCGAAGAAGCAGCGCGACAGGCGGGTCTGGTGCTGGTGATGGAACCCGCCACCATCGACGAAGCGCTCAAGACGCAGCGCAAAGGCATTGCGACCTACAAGCTGGAAATCGAAGGGCTGCCTTCACACGCGGGGAATGCGCCCGAAAAGGGCATCAACGCCATTATGGAATTCGCTCAGCAGGCAATTGCCATCAACGCCATGAACGACCTGAAGCGCGGCACGTCGGTGTCGGTCACGATGGTCAACGGCGGCAGCGCCACCAACGTTATCCCCGCGCACGTCGTCGCCCATATCGACACTCGCGCCATCACCGTAAGCGCCTTCGAGGAAACCTATCAGAAGATGATGAGCCTCCAACCGTTCATCCCCGGCGCGAAGGTGAAAGTAGAGAAGATCAACGGGCATTCCCCGATGGAACGCAATGAGACGATGATCCGTTCGTACCAGCAGTGCAAGGCAATCGGCGAACGACACGGCTTGTCGATCTACGAAGACAGCAGTGGCGGTGCATCGGATGGCAACACAGTCGCCGCGCTTGGCATTCCGGTGTTGGATGGGTTGGGTCCGCAGGGAGATGGTCTACACGCGCTCCACGAGCACGTCGTCCTCAACAGCCTGCCCCGCCGTTCTACGCTGCTCGCGGCGATGCTGAAAGAGTGGGTGTTTGAAAATTAATAGTCGGTAGAGGGGGAATTGCCCATGCTGAGGAACATAGTCGTGTTCCTCAGCAACATCTCAAATAAGCGACAGTTGTTTAGGCTGATGTTCGTGTGTTCCGTTTGCGGTCTGAAATGCTTTTGAGTATCTGTTGACCACATTGCG
>DATGQJ010000778.1:0-6150 GCA_035304265.1 Oceanobacillus sp. | reverse complement strand
CATGTTCTCTCGCCTACTGGATTTGCCCGACGACGTGACCCAACCCGCGACGCAGACGAAATTGTGGCAGATTGCAGAGGACTGGCTGCCAGAGACACAGGTCGGCGATTACAATCAGGCGTTGATGGATTTGGGACGGCTGATCTGCAAGCCACGTACCCCATTGTGCGGCAAGTGTCCGATCCGTGAACACTGCCTCGCCTTCGCACACGGCACACAAAACCAGCGTCCGGTCAAGAAAGCGAAACCCGAAACCCCGCACTACGACGTTGCCGCCGGAATCATCTGGAATGATCAGGGGCAGATTCTGATCGCGCAGCGCCCGCTGGATGGATTGCTCGGCGGCTTGTGGGAATTCCCCGGCGGGAAGCAGGAAGCAGGCGAAACCCTCCCCGAATGCTTGCAGCGCGAACTGCGTGAAGAACTCGGCATTGAGGTCGAAGTCGGCGAGATGTTCACGCGGGTGCGGCACGGTTTCACCCACTTCAAAATCACGCTCCACGCCTTCACCTGCCGACACGTGAGCGGCGAACCACAGGCGTTGGGTGTTCGCGCATGGGCATGGGTCACGCCCGACGAACTGGACGCATACAGCTTCGGCAAAGCGGATCGCCTCGTCGTGGCGGAGATGCGTGCGAGACGAGGAATGCTGCTGTAGTTGCAGTATTTCTCAAGAGGAACAACATAGAGTCAGAGGGCGCGGGTTTCCGCGCTCTTTTTGATCCACGACCCAGTTTGCAGATTTACCTGCTTGCGGATTATCCTTGTATCAGAACGTTTGTGATACGAAAAGTGAAAAACGGGTTTTTCAAATTCCCCTTGTTTGATTGCGAAGGCTAACTCCGGCGTGTACGAATTTGAAGGTTTTATCAGCAACGTCAAATACCGAACATTTCTCCGCGCACACCTCAATGAGTACAAAATCGAAACGTTCGACATCAACGCCGCTAAAGGATGGGGTGTGGTCGATCTTGGTAATCAAACGCTTGGATTCTCAAAATGGGTTTCTCCCAAGCGTACTCGTTCCTATCCTTACGCTCGGATTTATAACACCTACCATTTACCGAAGCGGGTGACAGTTATTCCGGTTATCAAAGATGAGGGACTACGCGGTGATAATGACCGTATCAACTTCATTACCCTCTCGATGATGAACCTGCTGAACGTTTTTATTGTCCTCGCATGGTACGACGACGCAAAAGCCAATCCTAGAAAAGAAGGGAAAATCACGAGTCAGCGTTTCAATGTTCAATATGTGAACGAAAGGCTGATCGAGATTGGGGACTACCAACAAACGGCGCTGCACTGGAATTTGATGCATTTCAAGCGTGATTTTGAGCGCGTTTTCTTGAATGCGGTAGAGAGCTATGAGCGTATATCGCAGAAGACTGGCATCAAAATGCATCCCGTCAGTCGCAACCTCTCACTTTTAGAAGAATTCAAGGTCGCGGGGGAATTCGATAGCACAGCTTTTAAGGAAATCAGTTTAGCGGGTTCAGAGAGTGCAGCACGGCGCGAAATTCTCACTACCCATATTCATGAACTATTGTCTGAGGGAAGCAAGGCATATTTTTTGCTGCGTAACTACGTTGGGGGTATGTACCACCTCACCGCCGATGAAGTGATCGTAGGCGATGAGAAAATCGTGCTACAGGAATCGAAGAATACCTCTCGGCATCGCTTGCCTTCCATGAATGACGTGAAAGATGGGTTGCTCAAGCTGATTTTGTACTCGAACATTGACGAACTGCGCTTGAATGGCGAAGGCAAAGCGTTTTCAGTCCGGTTAAAATTGACGGGAAACATCGTAGGTTCATTGTTTCTACCCAACGACACTACTGTGATTGACGCCTTTTGTACGGAGAATAGTTTGCGCACTCGTGAACGATACCTGCTTGCCAGACTTAACGAGGAAGCAGAGTTCAACCAATTTCAGATTGTGATCGCGGGCAATCAGCCATGACTCTTGCACTCACACCCTTGCGCTATCCCGGCGGCAAGTCGAAGGCGCTCGATCAAATTCTGCCGCATATTCCGCTGGATATTGGCGAGTATCGTGAGCCATTCGTCGGCGGCGGTTCGGTGTTTCTGGCGGTGAAAAAGCTATTTGGCAGCCGCATCAAGAAATACTGGATTAACGACCTGAATTTTGACCTCTACTGTTTCTGGAAATATGTCCGAGATGACGTTTTCACACTCTTGGATCAGGTACGCGCCTTCAAGAATTTTTATCCCGATGGACGGGAACTCTATGCTTTCTTGAAGGATGACACCAACATGCGCTCCAACTTTGATCGCGCGGTACGCTTCTTCGTCATGAACCGGATCACATTTTCGGGCGTGGTTGATTCAGGCGGATACTCGCAGCAGGCATTTGAAAAACGGTTTACCGATTCCTCGATTGAACGTATTGAGCGCACCGCAGCGTATCTATCCAAAGTGGAGATCACCAATCTGGACTATGCTGATGTTATCCATCAGGACGGCGATAATGTGTTCATCTTCCTCGATCCGCCGTATCTGAGCGCCACCGATTCCAGACTGTACGGCGTTCGTGGCAACCTGCACACGGCATTCGACCATGAACGCTTCGCAGACGAGATGCGGAAGTGCAAGCACCGCTGGCTCATCACCTATGACGATTCGGAAACGATTCGCTCTCTATTCAGCTTCGCCAATATCATCGAGTGGGATTTACAGTACGGCATGAACAACTACAAACAAACAACCGCCGCCAGAGGACGTGAATTGTTCATCAAGAACTTCTAATTTCGCTTCGCACCCGTATTTGCGCAACCATTTAGTTGCAATTCATCTAGAACATATGTTATAATTGTTGGTGTGCTTTGGTCGTACAAGAAAGGTCTATCGGATGAATTCGCAGGGTTCCATTCATGCGGATGAAGCGGCTGTTTGTGCGCTCTACCACCGATTACTGGACTGCTGGAATCGACGCTGCGCAACGGATTTCGCCCATCTTTTCGCCAATGATGGCAGCGTTGTCGCCTTCGACGGAAGCCAGATCAACGGGCAGGCGGAGATCAGCCAACATCTTCGTCAGATTTTTGCCGATGAACCGCCCGCCGCATACGTCGGCAAAATTAAAGACGTGCGCCTTCTGACTCATGGTGCCGGTATGGTTCGCGCAGTCGTGGGGACGATTCCACCCGGACAATCGAGGCTGAACCCCGAAACCAACGCCATTCAGTCGATGATCGCCGAGAAGCGCAATGGCAAGTGGCGCGTCGTCCATTTCCAGAATACCCCGGCACAGTTTCGACCAGACCTTCTTGAAGCCCTCACCGATGAACTTCAACTGCTGCTGTAAGTGAAATTAAAAGGGTGCAGCAAGTTTCTGCACCCTTTTCACATTATCCGCGCGAACGCTCCATCTGCACCGCCATGATGATGGCGAGCAGAATGCGAAGCTCCTCATCACCACTCACGCTCTCGTCCAATTTCTCGATTTGGAATGAACTCTCGAAAAATGCGGGCTTCTTGCTCAACCGCATCACAGGCTGCCCACTCTCTTTGTCCACACCCCGGTAAACCGTGTAGGTGGGGTTGAAGATGTAACCCGTGAACAAGCCCACAAACGGGATCGAGTCGCTGATAGCATCCAGCACCTTGATCCACGGATTGTCTTCCTTCAGAAGATGTGACTGCTGGTCATTTGGATCGTAGATTTCATACGTCGCGTTCCAGATGGATCGCAACCCCCGATGCTTGATTGCGCCTACTGCTGCGCCGGTCTCGGACGAGTAGATGTGATATTTTGCGGAAAAGTCGATGATCCGGTCAGCGCGAATGTTGTACATCTCGCGCGACTTGGATTCATCGGAATAAATGCGCACGTCTTCTTTCAACTTGAAGGTCTTCTGATGAACGTAGAAGACTTCATTTCCGGCGGCGTCGCGCATCCGAATACGCGGGGCAAGCGCGATCAACTTGAAATTGAGTTGTAAAGGGTATTGCAACGGCATGGGTTTCCTCTCCACGAACTGGAACAATCTTCATTCTAGCATCATTCCAGTTTTCTCGTTGTGATAGCGCTATTCATTCTCAGATCGAGATTTCGCTTCATCCATGCGGCTATTGTACGGGGCGGCGCTGATGGCGACACAGTCTTCAATGCGCAGGCAACCACAGCGTAGACCGTTTTCCAGCATTTGCTTCATGCCTTCAGCGCGGGCAATGAGCGTATCAATTTCGATGAGTTTTTGCCGCGCCATCGTCTGCCACCGTTCGGCAGGGGTGACTTGCGGGTCGAACCCCTGAAACAGCACCTGAATCTCTGCGAGGGTGAAACCCGCTTTTTGGGCGATGTCGATCAACGCGAGCCAGCCGAACACCGACGAGTCAAAGCGGCGGTGTTTGTTCACCCGTTTTGATCGCGGCAGCAAGCCGATGCGCTCGTAGTAGCGAATGGTCGAGGTGGGCACGCCCGCCTGCCGCGCGACTGCCCCGATGCTGAGTTCTTGCATTTTGACCCCTTGACTTGAAGTGTACTTCAAATTTTACACTGCACTTTGTCACTAGAGCGTGTTATGTACTTTGATGTCGAGATTGCCCCTCACCCTGCTTGCGTCGCTTCGCTTAGGCAAGTCGTCCCTCTCCCCGCTTGCGTGGGAGAAGGGGCTGGGGGATGAGGGGTCGAGTGCATAACACGCTCTAGAACGGTGGTTGAGCGCCGTAGCGCCAGACACTCGCAAACCCTCGCCACGCCGACGGAATGTAACAACCACTTCCGAAGACGGTGGCAAGGGTTTGCGGAAAATAATCGTCGCTGGCGGAAACCGAAATCAGCGATACCGGAGCGAATGGCGATACCCTTTGGTCGATAATGGCGGCAAAGCTGACTTGCGGATCGCCTTCAAACGTCAGCAGCATCCGAACCGGAAGCGTGCCGCTGCACGAACGATAGACCTGTGTGGGATGCATTCTGCCCGCTTGCATCAAGTCGCCCAGCGTTACGCCAAGCCCTTGCCAGCGGCGGGTGTAGAGGCGCAGGTATTCGACGGTATCGCCTTCGCCGGAGATAAGCACGCCATTGATCGGATTGCCCTGATCATCGGGCAGTTGAAAACTCCAGATCGCGCCGGTCTGGTCAATCGGGAAATCCGCCAGCATTGCCAGCGCCCCTCGCGCGGTTGTGCCGCGCGTTTCGCCCGCTGTGATGTGCAGCAAACACGGGAGCGAACAGTTAGGGTAGGGCATGAGGATGTGATTGTTGGGGTGAGGCAGTTGTGTGCCGAGCGTCACCGCCGCGCCCACCAACAGCACACACAACGCATCAATCAAGAGAAGGGTGAGCGCAAAACGTACTCTCGTCGCCATAGTGTCAACTATAGCGCGTGTGGAATGAGCATATGATAAACGTACCGCTCATCGTGCATAAACCGCCAGCACCGCCGGAACTGCGTCGAACGAAAGCACTTGAAACGGACTTGGTACGTTGATCGCCATCATAGTTGAACCTCCACCATCAAGGTTGACCGCCGTGACCAGATCAAGGTCAGTCGTCGGTAAATAATTGCTCAAATCCACCAGCCGCATCCCCACAAACGACGCCGTCACCATGAGGATGATTCGCCCTGTGCTGTCCTGCCCAACCACCGTCCGTCGTGAAATTCGGTCTCCCTGTGTGTTGGCATACGACGCCTGTCCGTTCGTGACCAGAACCGGAAATGCCTGCACCGCCTGTTCTAATGGTTCACCCACGTATGGCTCGACGATGTTTGATCGCACCCGAACCTGACCATTTTGTACCTGCAACATGCCCCCGTAACCCGGAAACGCCTGCCCATAAACTACGCCATCCGCGACGAGCAAGCCCAGTGCATTGTTCTGTGGGTCGAAAAAGTTGGCGTTGACGAAGGCAACTGCGTCCGGAAGGTTCTCACGCCAGCCCTGCAAACTGAGCGGCTGACCGGGACGATAATGCGCTCGGAAGGTATAGAGTGCCGGGTCAATACGCAGCACCACAAACTGCGTGAGTGTGTATTCCCCGCCGGGACGATAAACTCGACGTTCCAGACCGGGTGCAAGGGTTTCCCAGACTTCCTCAGCCGGAGATGTATCGACAGTCGGTTGAATTGTGGTCGCTGTCGGCGGGAAGTTTTGCGAGAGCATACACCCGCTCAGCAGCGA
>DATGQJ010000777.1:0-4707 GCA_035304265.1 Oceanobacillus sp. | reverse complement strand
ATGGGCGGCGGCTTCGACTTGTTTTGCGGCTTGCCGATCTATTTTGAACTGACGCAACGTGGTCACACCGTTCATCTGGCAAATTACAGTTTCGCCGATATTGCCAACCTGAGAGAAGGGGAATTCCTCACGGAGACGTTGGCTGGGGTTACGGCGGATTTTTCCGCGCGTTACGTTTATTTCCCGGAACTGTATTTGGCGCGGTGGTTTCGGCAAAAACAGAACATGGACATCACGATCTGGTGTTTTCACAAAACGGGTGTCCGTCCGTTGCTGGAAAACTATGCCGCCTTAGTCGATCACTTGAAGATCGACGGCATCCTGCTTATCGACGGTGGGGTGGACAGCCTGCTTAGAGGTGATGAAGCGCAGTTAGGAACGTTCCTTGAAGATACCATATCGCTGATTGCCGTGAGTGAGCTAAAGCAGGTTTCCACCAAGTTTGTCGGGTGTATCGCTTTTGGTGCCGAGCGCGATATGACCTATGCGCATGTTTTTGAGAATATCGCTGCGCTCACCAAACTTGGCGGCTATTTCGGCGCTTGTGCGCTCGTCCAACAAATGGACTGCTATCAACTTTACGAAGATGCGGTATTGTACGCGCAAAATCAGCCGATGCAAGACGCCAGCGTGATCAACTCGTCGATTATTTCGGCGGTGCGTGGCGAATATGGGAATTACCATCTCACCGATAAGACCGTCGGCAGTCAGTTGTGGATTTCGCCTCTGATGCCGTTATACTGGTTCTTCAGTCTTGACGCGGTTGCACGGCGGAATCTGGTCTATTCCGAACTGCGCTATACTGACACTTTCCTGGAAGCATGGCGGGCGTTTGCCGTTGCCCATCGCACGCTTCCAAGTCGGAAGGCAACCAAGATTCCACTCACTTGAATTCAGAAAGTCTCTCGAATGATCAAGAACCCGATCCAGAATTTTTACCCGGAAGACGCCTCAATTTGCTTTGGCTGTGGGCGCAATAACGCACATGGGCTGCACATCCAGACCTTTTGGGATGGCGAAGAAGGCGTCGCCCATTTCACGCCGCAGCCATACCACACGGGCTGGCCCGGTGCGGTGTATGGCGGCTTGCTCGCCAGCCTGATCGACTGCCACAGCATCGGCACGTCGATAGCCGCCATGTATCAGGCAGAAGGGCGCGAACCCGGTACTGCCCCCATGATTCAATGCGTCACCGGAACGCTGCACGTTGTCTATTTGCGTCCAACCCCGATTGATGCGGAATTGACGCTCCGCGCCCACATCAAAGAACTTACACCCCGCAAGGCGATTGTCGAAACCTCGCTCACGGCAAACAGCGAGGAATGCGTGCGTGCGGAAGTCATCGCCGTGCGCTTGAAACAAGGTTAATCTCGGCAACTTTCACGTAGGCGCAAACGTACAGAGAGTCATCATTCGATTCACTTAGGAGAGGAGTTTCATGCTCCAACGTTGGGAATATTTGACCATTTTTGTACAGGCAGATGCCAGACGCGAGGAAGCATTCTTGGAGAAGTTCCGCGACTGGAAATCCGGTATTCCCCAACATACGCCGGAAGCCATGATCCCGCAGTTGAACAGCTTAGGTGAACAAGGTTGGGAACTTGTGCACATGCAGCCCGTCTGGCCCGGTGAAAAGCGCGACCTGATGATCGCCGACACTTCAGGAATGCGCACCTGGACGAGTCATTATTTCTGCGTGTTCAAGCGTCCGGTGGAATGACGTTCACGCCCTTCTTTGTGAGCAACTCACGATACAACCTATCCAGATCGCGGGCGAGACGGTTGATACCGTAGCGTTCCACAATCATTGTGCGCAAGCCTTCGGCATCGGGGGGCTGTTGCAGCGTTTGCACGATAGCATTTGCCAGCGCGTCGGTATCGCCCGATGGAACGAGCACGCCCAATTTGCCGTTGTCGAGAAAAT
Source organism: Oceanobacillus sp. (assembly GCA_035304265.1). Lineage (GTDB taxonomy): Bacteria > Chloroflexota > Anaerolineae > Aggregatilineales > Phototrophicaceae > Flexifilum. The sequence continues at coordinate 2,783 of DATGQJ010000777.1, read as the reverse complement.
CAGGAATCCCACCGACGGCGGTGGCGACCACCGGGCATCCTGTCGCCATCGCCTCGATAACCGTGAATGGCGTTCCCTCATTGACGCTGCTGATCACCAGTAGATCGCTGTCAGCGTAGATTGGCGCGACCTCACGCTGCCAGCCTGTGAAGGTGACGGCGCTGCGGATGCCAAGCGCGTCGGTTTGCGCTTCTAATACCTCGCGCAGTTGGCCGTCACCGACGATGGCAAAGCGAACCTCCGGTAACTGTGCCAGCACTTTAGCGGCGGCATTCAGGAACAGCGCGTGATTCTTCACCGGAACCAACCGCCCGACGATGGTAACGAGGGGTGCATCGGATGGGATATTCCATTCTCGTCTGAACGCTCCCGTCTTACGTGGTGATTGGGCGAATTCTTGTAAATCCAGCCCGTAGCCCATGATGGTGAATTTATCTCGCGGGGCGACGCGATACTTATCTGCCAGTTCGTCGCGCTGCCCTTCGGTGAGGACAATGATGGTATCGGATAGATGGGCGTTGAATTGTTCCAGAAGGATGAAAAATCGGGTTTTGAGCGGCGAAAAATAGCCGTGAAACACGTGTCCGTGAAAGGTATGCACGACTACGGGTACACCTGCCAGTCGCGCTGCTAAACGCCCGACGAATCCGGCTTTTGCAGTATGTGTGTTGACGACGTGCGGCTTGAACTGCCGTATCAGGCGATACACCTTCCAGAAGGTCAGCAGGTCGCGCAGGGGATGGAGTTCACGTCCCAACTCTGGGATGATGATAGGGGTGACGCCATGTGCTTCGGCGTAGTAACTCATATCGCCTTCGTTGGCGCTCACTCTGCCTGCGACCAGTTTGCTTTTATATTGTGGAGCGCTCAAATGCTCGGTGATCAGCGTTACGTGAACGGCGGGACCCCCAACGTTCAAGCGGGCGACAATGTTAAGAATGCGAATAGGCTCATTCATGCAGTGTCAATTGCTCGTACAATGCTACGGTTTCGTTCACCATCTTTGCCACGCTGAAATGGGTTTCCAGACGTTCCAGCCCCATCAAACCCATGTGTTTGCGTAGCGGCGCATCCCGTAGAAGCATCGTCATCGCCTCGGCAAGTCTATTTTCATCGCGCGGCGGAACTAGCAGCCCGGTTTCGCCGTTGACGACCACTTCGGGAATCGCGCTTACCGCACTCCCAATGATGGGAAGCCCATGCGCCATCGCTTCCAGCATGACCAACCCGAAGCCTTCCCACAGACTCGGCATCAGGAAAATGTCGAAGCCCGCCATTACCCGCGCACCATCGGCACGCCATCCGAGAAATCGCACTCTGTTTTCCAGTTTCAGGGTCTTTACCTGCGCTTCGAGCGATGAACGCAGTTTACCCTCGCCGACGATCAGGAGTATGGTATCCGGGAACTGCTCGGCGATTTGACCGAAAGCCTGAATGCCATATGGGATGCCTTTTTGCTCGATCAGGCGGCAAACCATACCGATCACCGTCTGCTCTGGCGGAATGCCAAGTTCTTCGCGCACCTCGCGGCGCAGGGCAGCGGGATCACCGGGTTCGGTTTGATAGCCGTAGTAAATGGTATGGATACGATCCGGACGCACGCCCTCAACGTCGATGCTGAAGCGGCGCACCGCTTCGGAGATAGCGATTCCTGCGTCGCTCATGCGCCAGAGCAGATTGTTGAGTACACGCTGGTAGCGCTGAACTCGGAAGGCGTCGTCGTTGTGGCGACTAGAGATGATGATTGGACGTTTGCCTGTAAATCGCATCAACCATGCGACGGGGATAGCGAATAGATCGGCGTGGAGCAAGTGGGTATGCACGATGTCCGGTTTGCGAGCGCGGAGTTCACGCCAGAGGCGGCGGTACAAACCCAGATCGGCGTTGCCGCGTATGATCACACGGTGGGCGGGAATGCCCCGCGCTTCGGCGGCTTGCACCATCTCGTCTACCGGAAGCGATGGCTCGACCAGCAGCAGAAATTCCGCGTCAATCCCGCGCTTTCGCAGTCCATCCAACAAAATGAGAAGGTGGTTTTCTGCTCCGGCAACACCCTTGACTTTAACGACGTGAACCACCCGCATGGACACGCGCTACCTGTTCCTGAACCATTCCACCGTCCGGGCAAGTCCGGTATCGAAATTGACTATTGGCGTGAAGTCCAGCAGATCACGGGCTTTGTCTACACCTGCCCGCGAATGCAGGATGTCGCCGGGACGTGGATCGGCAAAAATAGGCTGAAAATTCATGCCAAGCAGGTGATTGAGTTTGTCCACCAGTTCAAGCAGCGATATGCGCCCGCCTGTGGCGAGATTCATCATTTCTCCGGCGGCGTCCGGCGCTTTGGCGGCGAGTAAGTTTCCATGTACCACGTTGTCGATATAGGTGAAGTCGCGCGACTGCGTGCCGTCGCCGTAAATCGTGGGCTGCTGTCCATTGAGCATTGCGGCGATAAATTTGGGGATCACGGCGGCGTAGTGCGAGGTTTCATCCTGACGGGGACCGAACACGTTGAAATAGCGAAGCGCGACGGTTTCCAGCCCGTACACCGCCGTAAACGCCTGACAGTAATACTCGGCTGCCAGCTTGGATACGCCATAAGGCGAAAGCGGGCGTGGCGGCATGTCTTCCGTCTTGTATTCGCCCTCAATATCGCCATAAGCCGATGAGGATGCAGCATAAACGACGCGCTTCACCCCTGCATCGCGGGCGGCGATCAAAACGTTCAGCGTGCCCGTGACGTTGAATTCATTGGTCGTCAGCGGATCATCGATGCTGCGGGG
>DATGQJ010000776.1:0-8262 GCA_035304265.1 Oceanobacillus sp. | reverse complement strand
TGCCGGACGAAAATGTCCGTTTCGTTGAGTTTCTTGATCAGGTCTTCCCATCCGGTGATCGATCCAAGAATTGGGGAAACGACCCGGATGAACTGGAAGTATTTGGCTCTGGCGTCCAGATCGATAGCGAGATCGTCCGCTTCACCTTCCTGCGCGGGCGCGGGTTCGGAGAGTTCAGGCGTATTGGGGACGTTGACAGGCTCTAATACAGTCGCCAGCGCTTCGATGATTGTGGACTGACCTGAAGGGCGTGTCAGCAGTGAGAACAGCGCGGTACGAGCCTGCATTTCCTGATACATATCCTTCCAGTAATCGGACTGTACCGAGGCGAGCAGAATCGCCATGTTGAACGCCAGTTTCACGTCATCTTCATCGGTCCAGTAGATATACTGACCGTGCTCCACTTCCCGAAGCGAGCGAATCAGTGGGGCGCGGAAATCTCCCGCTGTGCCCCGCGTGTGTCTACCGACGTTGAACGCATCCGACAGGCGGAAAACGTGGTGTTCAGGTCCCAACCGCTTCCACGCGCCGTTCAGGAAATACTGCGTGGGTCCCATCACGACCTGAATTTCATCGTTCAGGGGATTGTCGTCACCTTTGTTATCGAGCACGAGCATAGTGGCGAAGTCACGTCGCGGTGCTTGCGCGATCAACGGACCAAAGGACTCCAGTTCCGTCTGATCCTTCTTGAATCGCCGCGTTTTGAGCGAAATCAGCAAATCGCCTTTGGCAGTCGGAATCAGGCGGCTCAAGACCTTCAGATATTCTTCTGAGAAGCTCTTGCTCATCAAAAGGGTATGGGTGATGGGTTTCTCGCCGCAGAGATAGGGGCGAAGGAAATCCAGCGTTTCCCCATAGGTCACACGCCGTTCAATCGTCTCCCGTTCAGGCGTCGGCGTCCGACCCATGAGCCTTGCGAACCAGCGCGGTTGAACGTAATTCGTCACTTCTTCCGGCGTGAACTGCGGGAGTTCATAAAGCTGCGGAAGAAATACGGTGGGTCCGGCTTCCGGTGAGAGTCTTATTTCCCGATCTGGCGCAACCTTAAATTGCGCTAAGTCTTCACGTAGCGAGTCGGTGGAGGTGTCGATAGGGATTAGACGGGCGGTATCTTCTTCTACAGGGGGTGGGATATGGAGTTGTATTGTGGTCACTTCTTTCATTACCTTATATGTTTGGATTCTAGTTCCACCATACAGCTATTTCAAGTGTAGGATTCTTATGATAGCACAAATGTTCTTATTTTATCAGTTAAGGATTGTAAACAATGAGATAGAAATTGGTTAGATTCGAATAAACCGGGGTTTTCCCGCAGTCAACCACCAGCCTCCGTTGAACGCGGAGGCTGTGCAAGCCGAGGGGATTAGACCGTCACCACTGAATTATCGCCGCTGAAGGGGTTGGGAAGGTATTTATCTGCCTGCCAGTCGTTGTGCCACTCGCTGCCATTGACCAGATAGCGGAATTGATAGTCCCGTCCTGTCTCCAGATTGAGCGTCGTTTTGAAGCTGCCGTCTTTCTGCTTCTTCATGGGCGTTGCCTTCTCGTCCCAATTGTTGAAGTCCCCCACCAGAAAAACGCTCTCAGCCTGCACCGCTGCGGGCAGTGAGAACGTCACCTTGCACTCATTCTTCTTGGTCTTCAAATACTGCTTTTCGAGCATACTCATTTGCCCCTCCGCGCAGAAACATATTTCGTTATTTTCATTCTAGCATGATCGGTAAAAACGTCCATAGCACTACCTTGTTTTAATCATACAAACTTAATCTCTTCTTATTGGCGTAATCCAGTTCTTGTGACCGTGATCCGATGTACGCTACTATGTTAAGATTGGTTTCTTCGACGTAAACGTTTCAGGAGCATCATTCTGATGATCAAACCTGTGGCAACTGTCAGCGTTGTACCCAATCTGCCCGACCCGATTCACCGCTTGCAGGAACTGGCGTATAACCTGCGTTGGGCATGGGATCAGGAGACGATTGCGCTGTTTCGCCGCCTTGATCGTGACCTATGGGAAAGCAGCGGGCATAACCCGATATGGTTGCTTGGTTCCATTGACCAGCGCCGCCTTGAAGCCGCCTGTGAAGACCCGGCATTCATGGCGCACTACCAGCGCGTGTGTGAAGATTTCGACGAGTATATGAAACCGGCACGCACGTGGTACAGCCAGCGATACGACAAAACGCCGATCATCGCTTATTTTTCGATGGAATTTGGCATCACCGAATGCTTGCAGAATTACTCCGGCGGGCTTGGGGTGTTGAGTGGCGACCACCTCAAGAGCGCCAGCGATCTCGGTCTGCCACTGATCGGGGTTGGCGTGCTCTATCAAGAGGGGTATTTCCGCCAATACCTCAACGCCGACGGCTACCAGCAGGAGCTTTACCCGATCAACGATTTCGCCAACATGCCCATCAAGCTCGAACGTGACGAAAAGGGCAACCCGATCAAGATCAGCGTGCCGATGCCGGGATACGAACTCAAAGCGGTGATCTGGAAGGTGCAGGTCGGGCGCGTGCCGTTGTATCTGCTGGATACCAACATCCCCGATAATGAAAACGAAGAAGACCGCAACCTGACGGATCGGCTCTACGGCGGGGATCGGCGCACGCGCATTCGGCAGGAAATCCTGATGGGGATCGGCGGCATCCGGGCGCTCGACGTGCTCGGTCTGCGCCCGTCGGTCTGCCACATGAACGAGCCGCATTCGGCGTTTCTGGCGCTGGAGCGGATTCGTATCTTCATGAAAGAGCACAAGGTCGATTTTCAACAGGCGGCGGCGATCACCTCGGTATCCAACATCTTCACGACGCATACGCCCGTTCCGGCAGGGTTGGAGCGCTTCGGCTTTGACCTGATCGACGAACACTTCACCGATTATTTCCCCAGTCTTGGGCTAACCCGTGACGAGTTCATCGATCTGGGGCGCGAGAACATGGGCGACTACGAACTGTTCTCGATGGCGGTGCTGGCGCTGCGGTTGTCCGGCGGCGCAAACGCCGTTGCCAAATTACACGGTGACGTTTCGCAGAAAATGTGGCAGTGGTTGTATCCGGGCGTGCCGGAACGTGAAGTGCCGATCATCTCGATCACCAATGGCATTCACGTCGAATCATGGATCGCCAACGAGATCGCCCACGTTCTGGATCGCTACCTTGATCCCGCGTGGCGCACCGAGATATGGCGGCAGGACATCTGGGATGGGATCATGCACATCCCGGATAACGAACTGTGGCGAGCGCATGAACGCCGCCGCGAACGTCTAGTCGCCTTCGCCCGCAGCCGCCTGCGTCGCCAACTGATCAATCGGGGCGCAGCACAGCATGAGATCGAAGACGTGGAAGAGATTTTGTTCCCCGATACGCTGACGATTGGCTTTGCCCGCCGTTTCGCGACCTACAAACGAGCCACGCTTCTATTCCGCGATCTGGATCGGCTCAAGCGCATTCTGACCAACCCCGAACGTCCGGTACAGATCATTTTTGCCGGAAAAGCGCACCCGCACGACACCGGCGGCAAGGAACTGATTCGCCACATTGCCAACGTTGCCCGCGATCCTGAACTGCGCCACCACATCGTCTTTCTCGAAGACTACGACATGAATATCGCCCGCTATCTGGTGCAGGGCGTGGATGTGTGGCTGAATACCCCACGCCGTCCGAAGGAAGCCAGCGGCACCAGCGGCATGAAGGTCATCTACAACGGCGGCTTGAATTGCAGCATCCTCGATGGCTGGTGGGCGGAAGGCTACAGCCCGGCGGTTGGTTGGGCGATTGGCAACGGCGAAGAATATCCCGAATACGAGTGGGATCATCAGGATTACGTGGAAAGCGAAGCCCTGTACAATATTCTCGAACAGAGCGTCATTCCCCTCTTTTATGATCGGGGACGGGACACCGTGCCGCGCGAATGGATCGCCAAAATCAAGAATGCGTACCGCGAACTCGCGCCCTTCTTCAACACACATCGCATGGTCGAAGAATACACTGACCAGCTTTACATGCCCGCGTTCAGCCGAGCCTCGCAGTTGCTTGGCGATAAGCTCGAAACCGGGCTTTCCTACGCGGCGTGGCGCAAAAAGATCGAAGCCGCGTGGTCGAATATCGAGATCACCGATGTCAACGTGTCTGAGAAAACCGTGAAGGTCAGCAACGAAGTGGAAGTCAACGCGACGGTCAAGCTGGCTTCGCTCACACCTGACGACGTGCGCGTGCAGTTGTACTACGGTCCGCTGACGCCGCGCGGAGAAATCGGCACGGTGGGCGAAGCAATCGACATGCAGCCGAACGACTCAAAGGGCAACGGCGTTTACCGATTCTCAGCAAAAGTATCCTACCCTACCAGCGGCGAACGCGGGATTTCCGTGCGGGTTGTCCCCTATCACGAATGCCTGCCCACGCCTTTCGTGCCGGGGTTAATCCAGTGGGCGGACGGAGAATAACAGCCTGAGCTTATTTGGAGTGGTCGCATCGTTCGCGACCACTTTTGTTATCTTGACCGAGTTGAACGCCAGATCAACCCGCATGGTGCGATTTGTCTATGCAATATGGAAAATGTAGGGACAGGGTAATGCTGCTTTCTAATTCAAGACGGCGTTCGTAGGGACGCGACAGTGTCGTGTCCGCCTGATTTTACTGAATTTAGGGAACGGACAGGATGTATCCTGTCCCTACATTTTCCGTTATTAATGATCAGATCGCATTATTGTGACCCTACGACCTTTCCGCTCTATTTTGGAAAATCACATCATCCTATCGGTTCCCGTCAATCAGGCGACGAATAGGGGGCGGACACGACGATGTCGTGTCCCTACGAACGCCGTCTTTATTTGTAGGGTTTTCCGTGTTAGCCATACGCTTGAGGACATAGCGGATTAATTTCTAAAACCGCCATTACACCGCCTGAGGAAATCCACTGTATAATCGAACGCACTAGCCCCTGAGAGGAGGAAAACAGTATGGAGCAAACGAATTTAGCGCTGGAGTCACAACCCAGACGAACGCTGGCGATTGTGTTGACCATTGTGTTCTGGCTGCTGACGATAGTCCTGACCGTCACGGCGATTTTCGCCGCACGCGAAATCATCCTGCTGGAACTGGCGATCCTGATCCCTCAGGAAGACACCTTGAGCAGACTTCAAGCCGCAAACTTCATCAACCTTGTCCATAACTGTACCCTCCCCGTTCTCGGCATTGTTGGTGTGAGCGTGATGATTTTCAGCAGCGAACTCATGTTCAATCGCGCAGGAGAACCGCGCACGCTTCGCAGGCTGGCGATCATCATTGCTGCCGAGTGCCTGATTGTATTACCGGTCTGGCTGTTTCTCTGGCGTCCCTAAGGAAGGTGATTGTGCTCGAAACCCTCTTCTCATCGCTCACGCTCTTCGGGTTAGGTCTTGTTCTGGGCTTGCAACACGCCCTTGAAGCCGATCACGTGGTTGCCGTCTCAACCCTCGTCAGCCAGACGAAAAGCCTGAAAAAATCCGCCGTGCTTGGCGCGGTATGGGGTTTAGGTCACACGTTGACGTTGTTTATCGTCGGCGCGGCGGTGCTGCTGTTCAATCTGGCTATTCCCGAATCACTGGCACGGCTGTTTGAGTTTTTCGTTGGGCTGCTGCTGACGATATTGGGAATCGATCTGGTACGCAAAGTGCTTCGGGGTGAAATTCACCTGCACGAGCATGAACACCCCGAAGAAGGCGTTGTCCACACCCACATCCACTCACACAGCCATTCGCCCGCTCACCACCATACCCATAGATCGTTTTTCATCGGGCTGGTGCATGGGCTGGCGGGCAGTGGCGCACTGGTGCTCCTCGTCCTGACGACAGTGCAATCGGTCTCTGAGGGTGTGGTGTTCATTCTGGTGTTCGGCGTCGGCTCGATTCTGGGGATGTGGCTCACCAGCATCGCGATTGCACTGCCCTTCAAGTTCATCAGCCGTTTCGAGAAAGTCAACAGCACCCTTCGAGTGGTCGCGGGTGTCATCAGCATCGCCTTAGGGGTGATCGTCATGCTGGAAATGGCTTCCGGCTGAAGCGAAGTTATTTCCGCTCCGAGAGCGTCCGCAAATCCGACTCGACCATCAACTGGACAAGCTGCGTAAACGTGGTTTTCGGTTCCCATCCGAGTTCTTGCTTGGCGCGGCTGTAATCACCGCGTGAGGCGGCAATCTCGGTGGGGCGCATAAAACGCTCGTCGCTGACGACGTGATCTTCCCAGTTCAAGCCCACGCATTCAAATGCGGCACGGCACAAATCACGCACCGTGTAGGCGGTGTTGGTGGCGATCACGTAGTCCTGCGGCGTGTCGTGTTGCAGCATCCGCCACATAGCATCGACGTACTCTTTTGCATAGCCCCAATCGCGCACCGCGTCAAGGTTGCCGATTTTCACCTTGCCGTTTTCAACCAGCGGCTCACCGATCTCGTTAAGTGGCGGATGCTTGACGTTCAACTTGATACAGGCGGCTGCCATCGTCACTTTGCGGGTGACAAAGTGCAGTGAGCGCCGTTCGCTTTCATGATTGAAAAGGATGCCACCGCAGGCGAACATGCCGTAGGACTCGCGGTAGTTCATCATCATCTGGTGGGCATACTGCTTGGCGATGCCGTAAGGGTTATTCGCCAGAAGCGGCGTGTTTTCGTCGCACACTTCCTGCTGTACCCCGCCGAAAATTTCACGACTGGTCGCCTGATAAAAACGCGCGTCGGGTTTGTGGCGGCGCACCGCTTCCAGCATTCGCAGCGTGCCCACGCCCGTCACTTCGGCGGTGACGATGGGCTGATTCCAGCTATCCGCCGGAACCGACTGCGCGGCGATGTTGTAGACCTCGTCCGGTTGGTATTTGGCGATCAGGTTGTTCAGGCAGTCGGCGTCGGTCAGATCGCCATATTCGAGCGTGATTTTGCCGACCAGATGGCGAATGTTCGGGTAATCGTAGTTGGTCGAACGCCGCGCCAACCCGACGACCCGATAGCCCTTACTCACCAGTAAATCAGCAAGAAACGATCCATCCTGTCCGGTGATGCCAGTGATGAAAGCAGTTCTTTGTGCTGTCACGTTGTCATCCTTTCACGACAGTGGTGAGATTACTCGATGTGTCGAGAAATTGTCTAGATTTACGCGAGAAAACGTTGAAAATGCTTGTCATGCCCTATTTGTTATGGTATTAAATTCGCCGCGCGAAACTCACTACTGCCCCCTGAATATATCTTGTAAGGAAAATCGCCCGCACTTCTGCCGATACGGTGTGTGCTGGCAAAGGAGGACTTGATGAGGTTCAAACATACGTTCTTAATGGTGTTGATGGTCTTTCTCGTATTCCCGTTGGCGATACAGGCGCAAACTGAAGATACGGAACCGCAAACCGGAGTGTTGCTGAAGTCCGATCTGGCATTTGAAGGGTATACCCTCTTCGCCCCCTTGATTGGCAACGCGGCTTATCTGATCGATTTGGATGGGGAAGTTGTGAAAAGCTGGGAACTGGAGGAGACAACCTCGCAGGTTCCGTATTTATTGGAGAACGGCAATCTGATCTACCAGACTGGCGCGAATTCCGCGATGCTGCCGCTGTTTGGAGAAGTGGGCGGCGTTGCAGGCGGCATGAGAGAATATACGTGGGATGGAGAACTGGTCTGGTCGTTTGAATACGCAGGCGACACCTACATTCAGCATCACGACATCGAACCGCTTCCCAACGGCAACATCCTCATGATTGCGTGGGAAGCCATTCCCAGTGAAGAAGCACTGGCGCTGGGGATGAACCCCGACCTGCTGCCGGAAGGCGACACCATCTGGCCCGATCACATTGTGGAAGTTGATCCTCGCACCAACGAAATCGTTTGGAAATGGCGCGTGTGGGATCATCTGATTCAGGACTACGATCCCAACCTGCCCAATTACGGCGACGTGCGCCAACACCCCGAACGCATCGACATCAACTACGTGGGACCGCAGCAGCGCTTGGGCGATTGGCAGCATTCCAACTCCATCAACTACAACGCCGAACTCGATCAAATCGTGATCAGCACTCGCAATTTCAGCGAAATCTGGGTCATCGACCACAGCACAACCACTGAAGAAGCGGCGGGCAGCACCGGCGGCAAAAGCGGCATGGGCGGTGACCTGCTGTACCGCTGGGGCAATCCGGTGACGTATCGCGCCGGAACCGCCGAAGATCAGCAGCTTTACTACCAGCACGACGCCCACTGGATCAAACCGGGGCTGCCGGGCGAAGGCAATATGCTGATCTTCAACAACGG
>DATGQJ010000775.1:0-4912 GCA_035304265.1 Oceanobacillus sp. | reverse complement strand
TGGTGTTCCTACGGATGGACGAGGATGCCGTGCAGCCGCTTGCTGATGAACTGTACAGCGGCGTCGATGAGAAAACGGGCGTGGTGATTCTGGAACTTCTGGCGGAAATTGGCGGCTGGGAAGCGATGGTGGTGCTTCAGGACATTTATCAGGCGGGCGGACGCGAGGCGCTGGTGAAGGCAGCGGCGCAAGGGTTAGCGCGAAACGACCGGAGGTTGGGCGATGTCTAAATTGATCTACTTTATGCCGATGTCGATGGATGGCTTTATCGCGGATGAAAACGATGGTTACGATTGGTCGGCACCGGACGATGAGGTATCCGCTTTGATCAACGATCTGCACCGTCCCATCGGTACATATCTGTATGGACGCAAGAACTATGAGACGATGACGGTGTGGGAAACGCCAGATGCTATGTCTGGTCTGACGCCAGCCATGATGGATTTCGCTCCGATATGGCGAGCAGCCGATAAAATCGTCTATTCCAAATCGCTGGAAACCGTCTCGACGCCGAAGACATGGCTTGTGCGGGAATTCGATCCGCAGGCGGTTCGCGACCTGAAGGCTCAATTGCTTCACGATCTTACGGTGGCTGGTCCAAACCTCGCCGCGCAAGCGATTCGCGCTGGACTCGTAGACGAGTATCAACTGCTGGTCGCGCCGTCCATGCTGGGCAGAGGCAAGCGGGTTCTACCCACTGATGTCAGGGGAAAGCTGGATCTCCTCGATGAGCGCCGGGTTGGTAATGGCTGGGTCTATCTTCGCTATCAAGTGTAGGCATGACGGACTATGCCTTCAATAGCTGACGTTCGAGTTGGTCAATCACCTTGTCTTTTTCAGCGATCAGCGCCGCACCCACCAACAGACTTACCCCGACCATAAACAGCGACCAGATGAGGTTGAAATAGTCCCCTGTTAGGAGCGAGAACGCGGTAAGAGACACGCCGAGCAAAAACAGAATGGTCAGTGACGCGGCTGACCATCTATTAGGCGCGACGCTTCCCGATACTTTGACCCACTTTTGCGAATTCGTTTGCGTCAGTTCCCCACGAACCTCTATCACGGGACCGCGATTCGACCAACTGTGGCGGATGTAAAAGGCGTAAGCGCGATCCTCGATTTGAGAAATTTCCGCGCTTTCCCGCTGAAAATACGAGACACAATCCTTGAGCGAGCGCGTGGTCTCAAACTCAAAGTGCAGCGGCATGTAGAAATCGGTGATGTATTGCGACAATGTGCGCTGCCGTCTCGATTTGAGCGCATCCATGTTTATGCTCGTTCGATGCTGGCGCGAACCGCCTGCGCGATGTGTCCGAATTCCTCGCTGTAAGTGTGCGAGAGCAGGCGCGGGCGCGGCAAGGGGACGGCAATATCCCCGATAAGCTGACCGGGACGGCGGCTCATCACCAGCACGCGATCTGCCAACCACACGGCTTCGTTGATGTCGTGCGTGACCATGATCAGGGTTTGCCCTTCCTGTGTCCACACATTCATCAGGTCGGCGCTCACCTGTTCGCGGGTGAGCGCATCGAGCGAGCCAAACGGTTCATCGAGCAGCAGCACGTCGGGGCGCTGTACCAACACACGCCCTAACGCCACTCGCTGCGCCATGCCGCCGGAGAGTTCGCCGGGGTAAGCCGGGGCGAAATCTTCCAAGCCGAGACGGGGCAGCAGGGATCGGGCGGTTCGGTATCGCTCGACGCGATTCACGCCCGCGAGTTCCAGCGGCAGCGCCACGTTGTCGATCACGGTACGCCATGGCATCAGGTTTGCTTCCTGAAACATGATGGCAATGCGGTGAGTCGGCGCTTGAATAGGCTGATCGTCAAGGAACACGCCACCTTTGGACGGTGATTGGAGTCCTGCGATCAGGCGAAGCAAGGTGCTCTTGCCGCATCCGCTAGGACCGACGATACAAACAAACTGCCCCGGTTCCACGCTGAATGTGACGGGTCCGAGCGCCGGAAGAGTCCCCCCTTCCGGCGCAGCATAAACCGCAGTGAGATTACGAACGGTGAGATGAGCAGGCATATAAAGCTATTCCTCAGGCACGAAGTCGTTGGTGAAGGCGGCGGTGACATCCTGTTCTTCGGAGAGATAGCCCATGGTGATGAGCGTATTCTGGGTGGTTTCCCATTCTTCGGTATCGCTATAACCGAGTTGATCGGCGTCCCAGAGTTCAATCGTCGAGAGCAGCACCTCGAATTGAAGCAGCGTGTCGGCATCGAACTGCTCGCTCAGGCTGGCGAACAGATCGGCGCGGCGGGCAGCAATCGTCTCGCGGTCAGCGTCGGGGTTTTCTTCCAAGAATGCAGCCTGTTCTTCGGCGGCGGCAGTCAGTGCGGCTTCGAGGTCGTCAGGCATGGGCAGGTTTTCAATATAGGCGGCGCTAAGGAGATATGCCTCAGCCGGATTGTTGATGGCGTCGCGCAAACCCGCATCGAACGCGGCGACCATCGCGCTGACGAGATCGGGATCGTTGGCGACGGTCTCTTCATTGGTGGCAAGCCCGTTGGAGACCATGTTGGCGACGGGCGCTATTGTGAAGACATCCACGCCTGTGATGTCGCCACAATCGCCCGCCGCGGCGCGGTTGTTGATCTGCAACGGTTCGTTGTTGAGGTAAACCACCGCTGCTTCGACTCCGCCCACGCAAACCACTTCGGGCGCGTTGAAGCCGATCTCTTCCAGATCGATGTCGCTCTCGGTCATGCCGTTGGCGGCGAGCAAGGCGATCAAGCCTGTGTAGGATGCGCCGAAGCGTCCCGGAATGCCAACGTTGCGTCCGGCGAGATCGGCGACGGTTTCAATGCCGCTGTCTACCGGATAGGTGATACCAACCGGATACTGCTGGAACCACTCATAGACCATGACGACGGGACGACCATTGGCACGGGCGGCAAGCACCTGCTCACCGCTGATGATCCCGAACTGGCGCTGACCGGCGGCGATGAGATCAACGCCGATTGGCTCGTCGCCGTATTCGAGGGTCAGGTTGATTCCGGCATCGGCGAAGTACCCTTTTGCCATCGCCACGTAGATAGGCGAAAACTGGATGTTGGGGATGAAGGTCATGAAGAAAGTCTGGTCGGACATTTCGTCCTGTGCGCTTGCCGCTCCCCCGGCAATCAGCAGCATGAACAAAGTCAGGCGGCAAACAAGCCGTCCGATGCGGGATAGATTCATGGTGTTCAACACTCCTTCTGCTCCATAGACAAACAATGTCGCGTGACTCCCATGCAGCGCATCCGGCGGGAGAACCGGAATATTGCGCTGCTCACGCGGGTGCTTAGCTGACGGTATTTCTTCGGGAACGCGACTGCCATGCCAGAAAACGGTGCTCAAGCAAGGCAACGATGCCGTACATGGCACGGGCGATGAATGCCAGCATCAGAATGCCGACAAACACCAGCGGCGTATCGTAGCTGTCGCGGGCAACTTTAATCATGTAGCCCAATCCAGCGTTGGCGTAAATGAACTCGCCGACCACTGCGCCAATCACGGCAAGGGTTGCGCTTACTTTCAAACCGCCGAGCAGCACGGGCAGCGCCGCCGGAATTTCAAGCTGGGTGAAGGTTTGCCAGCCAGTGGCGCGAAGTGAGCGCATCAGGTCGCGCAGCGAGGGCGGGACGTTGCGAATGCCGACGACGGTATTCAGCAGCATGGGGAAAAACACGATCAGGGCGCAGATGAAAATTTTGCTGGTTGGTCCAGACCCGAACCAGATCACGAGCAGCGGCGCATAGGCGACGACAGGGGTGGATTGCAGCGCTACGATGATCGGCGCGAGGGCTTGCTCCAACAGGCGATTCTTGGCGATCAGATAGCCTAATGCGACGCCGGACGAAACTCCGAACGCCAGTCCCAACCCCATTTGTACAAGGGTGGTGCTGGTATGCAGCCAGAGCCGTCCATCACGCAGGACTTCAAAGAATTGGTCAAGGACTGCGCGGGGCGGGGGAATGATGAACTCCGGGTAGATTCGGAGACGGGTGAGGACTTCCCACAGGATAAGCAGCACCAAAACGCCCACAACTGGCGCGATGGAGCGTCTAAAAGGAATTCGCGTTTGAGCCTGTCTGCGCAGGATGGTCAGTTCCATAAAAATACCCCGCTGTCAATTACGCAAACAACGGGGTAAGGAAAGGCAAAGACCACACACCTGATACAGATCACTCTGCATCAGGGATGCCAAAAAACGGCATATGCAGCCAAGTATCCACCAACAAACGCATGATATATGCGCCGCTGGCTTCACTCACACCTTCTCCCATCCGGACTTTAACCGTCGGCTCTGGATTTACACCAGATCCACCGGCACAGAACACGAGGTTCTATGACGCACCAGCCATCATATCACTGGCGACACGGGTCGCGGGCTTTGGCGAGCATCGCCATTCACCGCCGGTAGGGACTTTCACCCTGCCCCGAAGGTTGCGGCAACCTCTCAAGGTTGCTTTATGAATTTTATGTATTATAGCGCACTCGCGAAAAAATGCACTAGTTTTTCAGCGGCATGGTCATACCAAAGACGCTGCCCTGACCAGCGCTGCTTCGCAAGTACACACCACCACCATGCGCTTCCGCCACCGATTTGACAATCGCAAGCCCCAAGCCGGTGCCGGGGATGCCGGAGCGCTCATTGGCGCGGTAGAAACGCTCGAACAGGCGAGCCTGCTGTTCAACAGGGATGCCGGGACCGTTATCGGCGACTTCGATGTGCAGCATTGGCTCGTTGACGAACAAATTGAGCGTGATCTGACCACCGGGTGAACTGTATTTGAGCGCGTTATCGAGATAGTTGGAGATGGCGCGGCTCACCCAACGGCGATCTGCCTTTACGTGGGGAACGACGGGTTTCAGATCAACTTTGAAGTCAATCGACTTTTCCTGCATCAGCGGGCGGACGGTG
>DATGQJ010000774.1:0-8791 GCA_035304265.1 Oceanobacillus sp. | reverse complement strand
TCCGTCCGGCGTGTCGCTGAAGGTGAGGGCGTGAATTTCCCATCCATTGGATTGTAGATGCGGCAGGATTTCGTGCAGATAGGTCGCGGGACCGCCGGGTTCGGGGTGAAAAATGCCGGAAGCGATGAAGAGGTTTGGCATCGTTAAAGAAGCTCGAATGTGGGTTTATGGGAGTGGATGAACCTCACCCCCCAACCCCCTCTCCACTGTGTGGAGAGGGGGAGTCGAGCGAAGCGAGGCGGGGGTGAGGTTCGATGAAATGTTCTTCGCTTTGTTTTGTTAAAGCGCATCAATTCGCCCCTACAGTCCGTTTAGACATTGAAGCGGATGTGGACAATGTCGCCGTCTTTGACGACGTAATCTTTGCCTTCCAGACGCAGTTTGCCCTGCTGCTTCATGGCGGCTTCGCTGCCTGCCGCGATCAGGTCGTCGTAGTGCATGACCTCAGCGCGGATGAAGCCTTTTTGCAGGTCGCTGTGAATCACGCCCGCTGCTTCCGGAGCGGTTGCCCCGACGCTCACACTCCATGCGCGTACTTCGTCTTCGCCGACGGTGAAGAACGACTGGATCGACATGAGTTCGTAAGAGAGGCGGATGACCTTCGCGGCGCTTAATTCGGCGATGTTGTACTCTTCCATGAAGACCTGTGCGTCTTCGGGGTCTAGCTGTGCCAGTTCCGCCTCGATTTTACCCTGAAGCGCGACGACCTTGCTGTGTTCGTGCGGGTAATCCAGCGTAATATCCGGGTTCTTTTCGTCTGTGTTGAGCACGATCAACACAGGTTTGAGCGTGAGAAAGCCGTAACCACGCAGCGGCTTGATTTCGGCTTCGGTCAAGCCGAGGTCACGGAGCGGTTGCTCGGCTTCCAACTGGTTTTTGAGCCGCGTCATTACTTCCATCTCGTCGGTGACGGCTTTTTCGGCGGTGCGTCCTTTGCGGCGTAACTCGGCTTCCAGTTTTTCGATGCGCGATTCCACCGTCACGAGGTCGGTGAGCAAAAATTCGCCGTCGAGGATTTCTATGTCGCGTTTGGGGTCAACGGTTTCGTAAGGATGGGGCACGTTTTCGTCCTGAAAAGCGCGGACGACGTGGACGAAGCCATCCACCTGAGCCAGTTCGTTACGGAACTGCCCTTTCAGACCACCTTCGCCGACGCCTTTTTCCAAGCCACCAACGTCTACGTAAGTGACCTGTGTGTAGGTGGTTTTGCGCGGCTTATACATTTCCGAGAGTTTGTCCACGCGGGGGTCAGGCACGTTGACGACGGCGGTATTGACCTCGAACTGCCCGCTGGTCGCTGCGCCGGTGGGCAAATTGCCGCGTGTGAGCGCGTTAAAAATGGTGGTTTTGCCGCTGTTGGGCAAGCCGATAATCCCAAGTCTCATCGTATTCGTGTCCCATGAGTTCATTCAAATCGTGGTAAGTATAATGGGAAAGCACAGGCAGGCGAAGGCAAAGTTTAGGAGTAGTCACCTGTTAGCAGGAAAGAACAGGTAAAAGTTGGAAAATGGTTGGAATTTTCCAAACCAAATTCAAACGATTGATGGGGCAGAATCGTGGCACACACCTGTGCATCCTCTTCGCTCATATCCTATAATTTGGTTTCATGAAAACCCATGATGAGCTAATCACCTATATTTTTGCGCAGGAGAAAAGCAGTGACCTTGCCCGTGAGTTCGAGGGGTGGTTGAGCCAGCGGCGTTTCAAGGCATTTGCAGAGCAGTACAAAGATAAAATTCGGCGCAAGTATCGCCTGAGCGAGAACGACGCCAGCGTGAAAGATTTGCGCTTTGAACTGGAAACCGCCGCGCTGCTGCTGCGCGAAGCCAAGTTCACACTGGAATACGAGAAATACGCCGCTTTGAAACAGCGCGGACCCGATTTCACCGTCACCTTCAAAACGCATACGCCCTTCAACGTGGAAGTCAGGCGCATTCGCAACGCGGAACTGGACGAAGGCGACGCCGAAGCGCATATCATCAAATTGATGGCGGTGTTGTGCGATAAAGTGGGGCAAATGCCGCCGGGAGCCGTCAACTTGCTGTGGATGTCTACCGAGCGTCCCCTGCCGGAAAGCGATTTGATCAACGCGACCACCGAACTTCGGCAGCGTGCGGAGCGCAAAGTCGAGGAATATTTCACGCGGCGCGGCTTCAAGAGCGCCGGTGATTTCATCCGGCAGTATCAGAAGTTAAGCGGGATTGTGCTGCGGCAAGAAGGCGGAAGCATCGTCTGGATGAATTCGCTTGCCCGCCACAAAGCGACAAACGAGATGATGACGGCAATTCGGAAGTTGATTGATATGCGGATATGAAAAGGTCAGAAATCCTCGACAACAGAGGCGATAGCAAGGGGAAAAAATTGAGGCGCAGCATGATCGGCTGCGCCCCAATTTTGTGTCGAGCGTCCTAGCTTACTGAAGGCTGACGGTGACGACGCCGCCCGTGTAGCTGGCTGCTTCCGCTTCGTCCGCGAGATCGTAGAAGAACACGTCGGTGGCGAAGATCAGATAGGGACCATCTTCAGGAAGTTCGACATCACGAACCGCCGAGTTCAGTCCACCTTCGACATCATCGTCGTCGTTGATGGCAATGCGGTCACCGCTTGGGGCAAAGACATGCAGCACCGTGTCGATGTCGTCGCTTTCCGCAGTCACGGTTACGACATCACCCGCAGCACCATTGAACACGAAGTAAACCACCGGGAATTCAGCAGAGCTTTCCGCCTCAAGGGTATCGCCAACCGCGATTTCGCTCACGTTCACGAGCAGCGCTTCGGGGTCAACGTCTTCTGCGGGGGCGGTAATGCCGCTGATGCTCAGTTCGTAGGACTCGCCTTCTTCCGCGCTCTCGCCAGTTTCGCCGATCTCGACGAGAATGTTGTCAATCGCAATGAAGCTGGTCGCAAGGACAAAATAGACGCCATCTGCGGGAAGCTCTACGCCGTCAATCGCGGCAGAAAAGAGGACATCTTCGCCGCTGTCATCGTCGCTAGCAATCACCTCACCGTTGGGACCCAGCACGACGAGGAAAGGATCGAGAGCACCTTCTTCACTCTGAGTCATGCTCAGGCTGAATACATCGCCTTCGCTGCCGTAGAATGCATAGAGGTGCGCACCCACGCCGCCCTCAAATACGGCGGAAACCACGTCACCATCCTCGAGAACCGCCTTAACGCCAATATCGGTATCTTCCGTGGCTTCCTGCGCGTAAAGCGCCGAGAGTGGGAGCGCCAGTGCAAGAATCACCACAAGCACAAAACGAAGCGAAGACACATGCGAAGTACGCATTTCAACTCCTTATATTGTGTAGGTAAAAGGGATGGTAAATCGCGTTGTCAAAAAAAGGGTAGCACAGGTATAAAGAAAGTAAATAACCAATTAGCGACTTTTGCAGCTTTTTTACAGTTTCGGTGATCAGGCGGTGTCAGATTTTATAGGAATTTTTGAGGATTTCCGGCAAATTCTGAGAACGCAACTATTCCAATTAGTGTTATGCTCCATTAAAATAATACTTATCTTGACCCCATACCCCGGGGTCATCATTTCCCGGAAAGGATAATCCCATGCAAATGGAACCCCAACGTATTGCTGATGATATGGTCGTCAGCATCGCGTATCGACTGAAGGTGGACGGCGAAGAGATCGCCCGCGCGACGGCGGATGATCCGCTTGAATACCTGCACGGCGCGGAAGACATTTTGCCCGGTCTGGAAGCGGCGCTCGAAGGCAAGAAAGTGGGCGATAGATTCAGCATTACGCTGTCACCGGAAGAGGGCTACGGCGAGTACGACGAGGAAAACATCGAAGAGATTGACCGCGCCGACATCCCCGACGCCGACCAACTTCAGGTGGGTATGGTGGTCGAAGTTGAAGACGAGGACGGCTACTCATACATGGCGCACGTCACCGAAATGAACGAGCATACGGTGGTGCTGGATTTCAACCCGCCGCTGGCAGGCAAGACGCTTTCCTACGACGTGGAAGTCGTGGATGTGCGGATGGCGGACGAGGAAGAACTGGCACACGGTCACGTCCACAGCGCGTTCTACGACGAAGATTTTGACGAGGAATTCGACGAGGAATAACCTCACAAACCTCACCCCCCAGCCCCCTCTCCATACAGTGGAGAGGGGGAGATAAGCATTACAAGGCGGGGATGAGATTGTGGGGTGGATTGATGATCTGCCTATGACCTTCATCCTTGCATCGGGTTCACCGCGCAGGCGTGAACTCCTCACCTCGCTTGGTATTGAATTCACCGTTATCAAAACCGATCTGGACGAAACCCAACAGGATGGCGAAGCGCCGCTGGATTATGTGCGCCGCCTGAGCCGTGAGAAAGCGAATGCCGCGCTTTCGATGGTGGACGACAAACGGGATTTGACGGTGCTTGCCGCCGATACTATCGTGATCCTCGACGGCGAGATTCTGGGCAAGCCTGCGGACGAGGCGGAATCCCGCGCGATGCTGTACCGCCTGCGCAATCGTCCGCATACCGTATGTACAGCACTGACGCTGCTGCGCTCAGATGGGCATCCGCCCATGACCGAGCATACCTGCACTACCGTCTATATGCGCGATTACAGCGACGACGAAATCGAAGCGTACATCGCGACGGGCGATCCGTTCGATAAGGCGGGTGGGTATGCGATTCAGCACGAGGGCTTTCATCCGGTAGCGCGAATTGAAGGCAGTTACAGCAATGTGGTCGGGCTGCCGGTGGAGACTTTACAGGAAATGCTGAAGCGGTTGGGATGACGCCCCCCTCATCCCCCAGCCCCTTCTCCCACGCAATGCGGGGTGAGGGGCAATCACGACATCACACGCTCTAAAGCGTATCTGGAAATCGGACGTAGTTCGCTGGGCGCACACATAGGTTCGGGCGAACACATGGGTTCGCTTCTACAGGACCCGTTTGTGGGTAGGGGCAGACCTGCGTGTCTGCCCGGCGCGTATCCGAGTTTTTTTCTTCTGTAGGAATTCAGACACGCTCTAATCATCGTCCGTGAAATCGCGCAGCAAGTCGCTTCTGGTGCGCTCGTATTCCTCGCTTGTGATCAGTCCAGCGTCAAATGCCTCGCGCAGTTGCTTCAGCCGCGCCGTCAAATCCACGCCCTGCCCACTGCTGCTTGCGGTGACCGTCGATGGCTTGGGGATGTTTTGCATGGTCTGTGCCGCGTCGAAGTTGAACTTGTCGGAAGGCGGGGGCGTTGACACGCTGACCGTCGGGTAGCTGCTGCCGAAACCGGGCTGCGGCGTTACCTGCGGATATGCGCCGCCGGACGGGGTTGGCGTGGGCGTTGGCACATAATAGGGCGGCGTCCAGCCTGCGCTGGTGGCGGGCTGGGGCTGACTCTTCCCGCCGGATGCCGCACGAATGATGCCGATAATCAGGAACAGCACGCCAAACAGCAAGAATACGAGGAACGTGATCATCCCGATGCCGAACAGCTTGTCGGTTACATTGTAGGTCGTGCCGTCGGCACGCTTGCAACTGAAGTCCATGTCCACGACAAAGGCATTGCTCGAGCTGTCCACACGGCGTGCATAGGGGGAAACTTCCTGAAGAATGGTATCCCCCTGATTGCATAAAATCGGCTCCAGCAAATTGAGCAGACTGGTATCATTGGGCGAAACCAGCGGCGCAAGCGTAATGCCCAACGCCACGAAAGCAATCACGATAAGCAAAATACTGAACTTGATCACGAGACCCCCTTGTCTTGCATCAACCGACGTTCGCGAAATCTTTCAAAAGGTCGGCTCTGGTGCGTTCGTACTCTTCATGCGAAATCATGCCAGCATCGTAGGCATCGCGCAGTTGCTTGAGCCGTTGAGTCAGTTCGGTGTTCCCGGCTGTGGGCGTGTTCATGGAATGAAATGCGTTGGAAACGGTTGTGCTCACGGATGGTTGCCCCCATCCGGTGTTGTAATGTGCTGTGTTGGTTGGGATGACGCCGCGCACGGCATGGTTGAAAGCGCGAATCGACATCACCAAGCCGATCAAAAACGGCACGGTGAAGGATGCTGCGCCGAGCAGAAACGCCTTTCCCGTTACGTCATAGGACGTTTCGTTCGGGCGATGGCAGTCGAAATCGCCTGAATAGCCTGTCCCATCATAATGGTGCGTGACGACCACTTCCATCGTGAGGTTTTCACCGGGGGCACACAGAATAGGCTCCATGATGTTGAGGAAAGGTTCCTTGTCTTCAACGAACAATGGCACAATCCCGAATGCCAGCGTAACGAAAGAGAGGATTATCAGGAAAACGCCAAGTTTGCCCATGTGGATAGCCCGATGAAAAGTGGTGGATAAGATCGGATTATAATGCAAAATCAGGTGAGGGACGCCCTCACCCGACACGATTACGGTTCAAACCGCAGTGATTACAGCGCGATTGCCACTTTGGTTGGGTCGTTCGGGTCATATTTGACCGGAACGATGTTGCCCGGTTGGATGGCTGGCAGCCGGATCATGGAGACGACCATACGGGTCTGCACCTGATACGGCGGGCGGTCATGCGGCTGGACTTCGAGCAGGATGTCTACCGCTGGCTGGTTGTTGATGTACATGCCAGTTTCGCCAAGCTGCAAAACACGCGCCTGCGCCGGAACGCCCGTCATCAATAGCTCGCGGGTTTGTTTCGCGCCGCGCATGACGCCAGAGAACAACCGAAAAACGAAAAAGAGAACGACGACGGTGATAACGAGTGAAATCACGATAATGATGGCGGTACTACCCATAATCGAGTCCATCATGCCTTGCATGGCTGCTTCCCCCTCTATCGGTTCAATTACAAACCCAGTATAGTCAATTAACGTCAAGGGATCGTCAATTTACACGGCTTGAAGTACAAAAACTTGTTCGGGTTGTGTTAAAAACCGATAAATATCCGCAGATGTCGCAGAATAAAGGTAATGCACAATGACAACACTTCCTCTCTCCGGCGTTCGTGTGTTGGATTTAACGCGGCTGCTCCCCGGCGGCATGTGTACGATGCTGCTGGCGGATTTAGGCGCGGACGTGATCAAGGTCGAAAGCCCTGATGGTGGCGATTATGCCCGCCTGATGCCACCGATGGTGGGCGAACAGGGCGCGATTTACCGGGCGACGAACCGGGGCAAGCGCAGCATCATCATCAACCTGAAAGACCCGCGCGGACAGGACGTGCTGCATAAGCTGGTCGAAGGTGCGGACGCACTAGTAGAAGGCTTCCGCCCCGGCGTGCTGGCGCGGATGCGCTGTGACTATGAGACGCTGCGAGCCGTTAATCCGCGACTTGTCTACTGCTCGATTTCGGGATGGGGGCAAGATGGACCATACGCGGCGCACAGCGGGCATGACCTGAATTACGCGGCGATTGGCGGGCTGGTGGGTGAGATGAACCAGCCACAGCCGCTAGGTGGTCAGGTCGCAGACATCGGCGGGGCATACGTCGCCGTTGCCGGAATTCTGGCGGCGCTGTTCCGGCGGGAGCGCACAGGCGAAGGCGGGTACGTGGATACGGCGCTGTACGAAGCCGGAATGCTGTTCGGGGCTGTCCCCCTGATTGAAGCGATGACCGCGCACCGCCCCGATGCGCCGATTCGCGGGGCGCTTTCGGGAAAACAGGCATGTTACAACGTGTATCCGGCGCGGGATGGACGGTACGCGGCGCTGGCAGCGCTGGAGCCGAAATTCTGGACGAATTTCTGCGCTGCCGTCGAACGCCCCGATCTGGTAGGGGATTATTTGAATCCATCACGACAGCAGTATTTGATCGCCGAAGTCGCGGAGATTTTCGCCATGCGCAATGCCGACGAATGGGCGGAACGGCTGATCCCTGCTGACTGCTGTTTCTCGCTGGTCAACACGCCTGAGGAAACCCTCAACGATCCGCAGGTTCAGGCGCGTGGGATGCTGGCGATCAACGAGGACGGGACGCCGTTTCTACGCAGCCCGATTCGGTTGAACGGCGATCAACCCAACGTGAGCGCCCCACCCAACGCGGGCGAACACACGCTGGACGTGCTGCACGAAGCCGGATTTACCGACGCCGAAATCGCCGTGCTGCGAGAGGAGCGGGTCGTAAGGGTGTATGGCTAAAGGGAAATCAGGCAGAGGCTTCAGCCAGACGATTACCATGCCGCCGGAAGTGTGTTTGTATTGAGCCTGTTTTTGTGGCTCGTTTTCCGGCGTACACGCACGCAAAATCCTACATGGACGAAACGATTTTGAGGTGAAGATGGATATTTCCTCTGCAAGTTTTGACGATTTTCTCAAAATAGACATGCGCGTGGGCGAGATCGTGGAAGTCGAGGATTTTCCGAAGGCACGTAATCCCTCGTACAAAGTGCGCGTCTTTTTTGGCGACGAGATCGGCTATAAGTGGTCGTCGGTGCAGGCGACCAATTATGGTAAAGATGAACTGATCGGCTTGCGCGTGATCGGCGTGGTCAACTTTGCGCCGAAAAACATCGCCGGATTTATGTCCGAATGCCTGATCCTCGGTGTACCGGGAGTCGATGGTAAAGTGTCACTGCTCACGCCCACCCGTCCGGCAGATGTAGGCGGAAGGGTGTATTAGGGGGAGTGATGAGTTGAAAGTGAAAAGTGAAAAGTGGAAAGTGTAGTCCGTAGACTGGAGTGTGTCTGGAAATCGGACGTTGCATCGGTTAGCTGAGCGAACACGTCGGTTCGTTCCTATAGGCGACCCACGGGTCGCCCCTACAACACCCGTCTGCCCCTGCTTGCGTGGGATGAGGGGCGCGAGTGCGGAAATTGTGGTTTGAAAACTGGTCTTATGGACATTG